>JBDNGW010000599.1:0-2699 GCA_041689735.1 Leeuwenhoekiella sp.
GGAAGTTGATCAAAAACGGCTTTTTTCAGGTTAAAACAAGATATAATCGTGTTCCGAATCGGCTCCCTTCCCTTGGGGAAGGGCTGGGGATGGGATTCACGAAAGGTTAATAAATACCATAGCTACTCTATACTAGAGCCTTTTTTATTTAAGTTACTTCATGTTTTTCCGCTTTCCTACATTTTATGCCCCGGCCTTTTAAGACGAAATTCACATCGGTTACCTCATATTGGTCCGGCAGGCTATCGTGGCTCACCTTATTGGGCAAACAGGACGTATTGCCGCAATGGGTACAATGGAAATGCAGGTGCAGATTCAAACCTTCCGCATCGGAAAGTGCATATTTCGCGACAGCCGTTCCATCATCTATTTGATGTACCATGCCCTTTTCTTGAAATAGTTTTATGGTCCTGTAAATGGTTGTCCTGTCCGCAGTTCTATTGTCATCGCTTTTTTTTATGAAAGCCCTTTCCATGTCCTTTAATGTTACGCAATAGGCCTTTCTTTTGAGGTATTTGTAAATGATGGACCTCATTGCGGTGGGCCTGATCCCCTTATCAACAAGTATTTTTTCTGCTTTGGTCATTTTTTAAAAATTAAACGGCACTACATTTTTCACAGACGCCCTTTACCACAAGGTTGACATTTTCTGCCACATATCCTTCCGGTAGGTTGATATGGGGTATTTTATGATCGGTCAAACAGACCGTTTCATCGCAATGGGTACAATGAAAATGGATGTGCAGATCCTGATCGACCTCGCAGTTACAGCCAGCTGCGCAAAGTGCGTATTTTGGTATGCCCGTGCCATCATCTATTTGATGTATAATCCCATTGGTTTCAAATTTTTTTATCGTCCGGGACAATGTTGTGCGGTCAGATTTAACAAAGGCCCTTTCGATCTCGGTCATTGCGATGGCCCTTTCTTTTTTGGCCAAGAACCTGTATATCAAGATACGCATCGCCGTTGGGCGGACGTTGTGGTCATTTAAAAGTTTTTCGATATCGCTCATGCCTAAACGGATTTTATCTCTGGGGCTGCTTTATCGATTTTCCGGTTTTGATCTGAAAGGCATCCTCCACATCGGAAAGGTAGATGATCCCGTCACCGGGGGTCGGGGTTTTCCCATTTTCAAGGATGATCGCGATTGCCGATCCTGCTTCTTCATTTTGGCATACCAGCTCCAGCTTGACCACTGGACTATCGGTAATATGAAAATCTAAAGATGGCGACGCTCCTTTAGCTTTAAACTTACCGGTACCTTCGCCCTGTGTAAGCGTCATGCTTTTAAATCCGGCACCTCTCAATGCCTCAATTGTTTTCTGTGCCCTAATGGGCTTTATAAATGCTTTTATCTCTTTCATTTTTTCTGATTTTAAATTCCTTCGTTCGTTTTATTTAGACCTCACAGGTTTCCAAAACCAGTGAGGTCTTTGTTCCGCCTTTGGGTTAAGGAGCTTTAATGGCCGTGTTCCGTTTCCCCTTTTTTCATTTCTGAGATCAGGTAATAGGCCTTGTTCCATACCACTTTTTCGCCCGCCCTTAAGGGCTGCAACAGTTTGATCTCGACCCAGCCGTCATCTTCTTGGCCGGTTACTACCTTAAGTGGGCTTAATTCCCATTTTTCTTCACCGTCTTCGGTCACTTTTTTGGCCGTAAAAATGTAGGGCTCCCCATTTTCGGTAATGATCGCCTCTTCGGGAAGTGCGGTTACCTTATTTTCAGAAGTGGCTATTTTTCCCGTGAGGTACATTCCCGGAAACAGGTTTCCCTGCTTGTTCTCGATCTCGGCGTGTACGTGTACCGCTTTGGGACTTTCCTCAAAAGTTTTCCCCACGGAATAAATTTTGGCACTCAGATCTGAATCGGGTAGGGATTCGATATTAAATTCTACGCTTTGCCCTTCTTTTATTTTGCTCACATCCTTTTCAAATACCATAAGATCGGCGTGGACGTGTTCGGTATTCACCACCTCGAACATTTCGTGCTGTTGCTGCACAAACTGGCCAAGCTTAATATTCACTTTTTCCACGTAGCCATTGATAGGGCTCACGACGGGAACTTGGTTATAGACATTTCCGTTTCTTAAGCGATCCAAATTCAAGCGTAACAACCGAAGTTGTGATTCAAGCCCATTAACCATTCCCTTCATACTATTGTACTCTGATTCGGTTTCCTGAAATTTCCTGCCGGAAGCTACTTCCGCTTCATATAACCTTTTTTGGCGGTTATATTCCTTTTCCAGAAAGTTCATTCGGTTATAGGCGTTGGAATATTCGGTTTGTAACCTGACGAGGTCGGGATGGCTCAAATAGGCCAAAACGCTGCCTTTATTTACCTTATCGCCTTCAATGACCTTAATACTGGTCACATTAGCACCGATAATGGCTGTAACTGCAGCTTCATTTTGCGGGGGAACTTCCAGTTGCCCATTGGCTTCCACAAGCCCCGTCAGGCTTTTAGTAGGCAGGCTGTCCACCTTCAGTCCCGTCGCTTCAAATTTTTGTTGGGAAAGGTGCAGTTTTTGACCTTCCAGTCCTGCGGTTTCTTCCTGATGTTCGGCAGCTTCTGTTTCGTTATGGCCCCCATTTTCATCGGCAGAGGTTTCCTGCTTACAGGAAGTTAAACTGAATACGACCAGGGAAGTATATAAAAATGATTTTATCTTAATATTCATAGTTTCTGTCTTTATTGTTTA
>JBDNGW010000600.1:0-1762 GCA_041689735.1 Leeuwenhoekiella sp.
ACCTAGATGGGTAACCCTATTATTTAAATTAGAGCTTCGTTGGATTTTGACCAAAAAAGGGCTATTTTGAGTGCTTAAAAGCCCATTTTATGCCTGAATTACCAGAAGTTACGTACTATAAAAAATATGTGGATGCCACCGCGCTGCATCAAGAGATCGTAGCGGTACAAGCAGCCGATTCTAAAATCGCGCAAGCTTCCCAAAAAGAATTTGAAGATGCCTTGCTACATCAGAAATTGGAGAAAAGTCACCGCCATGGTAAATATTTGATGCTCACGCTGAGCAACGGAAAAATCTTAGTTTTTCATTTTGGGATGAGCGGAAGCTTTGAGTATCTCAAACATGATGAACTGCCGAAATACGCTTATTTCACGCTGGTTTTCAGTGATAATGCGCGACTCTGTTTTACTTGTCCACGTAAATTTGGAAAAGTATATCTGGCGGAAAGTCTGGAAGCGTTTAAAAAAGAACACGAGTTGGGCATAGACGCGATGGATCTTGATCTTGAAACGTTCCAAAAATTACTTTCCGGTAAACGCGGAAGCATAAAAGGCGCGCTGCTCGATCAACACCTTATTGCTGGCATCGGTAACATGTACGCCGATGAAATACTCTTTCAGACCAAAATTCACCCAAATATGGGGATAAATCAGCTTTCTGAAAAAGAAATCAAAGCACTTTATAAAAATGTGCATCCGGTCTTAAAAACAGTGATCAAAAGCCAGACTGAAGAAAGCCCACTTCCCAAAAATTACCTCACGCCCCACCGTAAACCCGATGCCGATTGCCCCAACGGAAACGGCAAGATCAAAAAGATAAAAGTTGCCGGAAGGAGCACGTATTTTTGCCCGGAGTGCCAAGAGGAAAAATAAAACTGTAGATTGGATTTTGAATAATTGCGAAACAGTTAATTTGAAATAGATAGTTGAATCAGCTTGTAGTGTATTGTCAGTCAGTATAATAATTCTTTTTTACAGTGGTATCTCGGGTGTAATATTTTGAAGTTCGCTTCGGAAAGTTAAAAATATATTTCAATCGTATGTTTGAACTTGCCCCAAAAAAACCGATTATGTCAAAATTTATAAAAGCCGCTTTTTCTCAATTCTTGGCATTAAGTTTTATGCACATTTCTATAAACAGGTTTCATCCCAATAAAAATTATCAGAAAACACTTGACTTCCATTATTGAAATAGTTCAAAAGTGGCATTATACGATAGACTTGCATTGTAATTGATCTTAAAATTATTACTTTTAAAAAATCAATATTGATTTGATCTTTTAATCACGTCAATTTTCTATAGATTGAGAAAAAAATGTTTCAATTATTGCAGTTTTAGTATGAGTAACAAAAGCATAGACATCAACGAGGCCGCCATAAAGGAATATGTAGAAGCGTTGCGGCCGGAGAATCTTGAAATACGCAAGAAAATAGATTTTGGCTATTCGTATGATGGCAAGGTGATTGAAGTTTTTGAGGTCAGGCCACAGTGGAACGACCCCGAAAAAATACAGCAGTCCCCTTTTTTGAAAATTAGATATTACAAATCACGCAACTGCTGGCAGCTTTACTGGATGCGCGCAAGTGGGAAATGGGAAATCTACGAACCCTTCCCCACCGCTACGCACCTTAACAAAATCCTAAAAGTAGTTGAAGAAGATAAACATGGATGTTTTTATGGATAAAACAATAAAAGATATAGCAGGTGAACTCGATTGCGGCATGGATTGCTATTATAACTCAAAAACCAAAGAAGTTATTGG
>JBDNGW010000601.1:0-3747 GCA_041689735.1 Leeuwenhoekiella sp.
ATTTATTTCCCAAACCCCCGTTTTTTTACTTCCAGCCCTATTTATAATTTCAAATTTTTTAAATTTGGCTAGATTTTTATCGATCGTACTTTTACTTACATTTAGTAGCGTGGCTAAGTTAAGCCCAGTTATTTCAGGGCTCAATAACATTAAGGCTAAAATGTTTAATTCCCTTTCTTCATTTTTATTCCGTAATTGTTCCGTATTTATTCCGTAATTATTCCGTAATTGTTCCGTATTTATTCCGTAATTAGAATAAAGTTCCATATAAAGTACGTCCAAATTTGCTCGAAGGATAGCGTGCTGGGCTTCAATGTCTTTAGCATTTAAAAAATTAAATTGGGCATCTTCAAGTGTATTTGATTCTTTACGGTTTTCGAAGACACGGACATCCGCAAATGGAAGCTTAACAATCATGCTATCAAAATCTATACTATAGACAGGATCTTTCTTACTATACTCTTTCCAATTGTCATCAATCTTATCAAAACCAAAACCAGCGTTTTCTGCAAGGCGCACCATTCTAAACAATTTTGTGATAATGGGATTGCGTGGGATGGAAAGATCCTTGCTTTTGAGTTCCTGCAATGGTTTGGGTAGTCCGCCGGGATTGTAAAACTCCAGATGATCGGTAAAAATACGGATGCGGGGATGGGCTGGGGAAAAGTAATCTGCGTGCATCAACATATTGACCAAGGCCTCGCGCATAGCAACTACGCCGGGCGCAAATTCTTCTCCAAAGCCTTCGTTGTTAACCCTGTATTCAGAATTTATTTTGGGGCGTAAGCGGGTAAAACATTCAAAGTAGTATTCCCAAAGATTTTCAAACTCCCCCAAGCGGAAGGTATAACGCGAACTAGCGTCTTTATAAGACGTCCCTGGTATTTCCAGCAGATCGATCTTAAAATCAGGGAAATGGTTTTCGATCACATCCCGTTTTCCCAAAAATAATAAACCACTGTATGTGCAGTGACCATCTACAAGAATTCGCAGTTTTTTCAAAAATGCATCTTCAGCGATCCTGTTGTACGAAGCTTCGGGATTGAAACGTGACATATATGACTTATAGCTTTCCACAGCTGTCTTGTCCAAACTTTCCACAGATGTATTAGTGATGGGTTCCGAGGTTTTTGTGCCAAAACTCTGATCTCTATAAAAAGCATCGATCTCGTTTTTCCGAGCTTTTTGATCTCCACTTGATCTTCTGATGTAGGTATTTGCCTGTGTGTTGAAATACACCGGTTTTTCCTTCGAGACAGGTATATAAAAAGCCAATACCGTTTTGTCGTCGATACGATATTTTGTCTGTGTCGTGTCAATAAACACATTGAATTTTTCGCTGCGGAGCGTATTTAAAAAATCCTGTTCTATTTTCTCAGGGTTTTTCAAACCTTGAACTTCAAACGATTTTCCGATTTGTTTGACACCAAAAACAAGCCAACCGCCGGCCGTGTTTGCAAAAGCGCTTACCGTTGCCCAGCAGGATTTGGGCAGTTCAGCCTTGGCTTCCTTGACCTCGAAATCTTCCCATTCCAGGTCATTTAACTTTGTTATGAGTTCTTTTTTTGTCATTTATCTCTACTTAATCATAAACATTTTAAGCTTTATATCTTACTTATTTCTAAGAGATTTCCATCTGAGCTAAATTTTCATTCAGTAATTACTTAAATTTTTCTTAGCTATTTTCGCCAAAAACAGTCATTTGCCAAATCTAACTAATTATCCGCACCATTTCAGATTACACAAACTATTATCCATTAAATTCCTGTAGAAACAAAAGATCCTATTCTTTATGAGCCACCGGCATCGGCTGCAAAGAATGTCCGAAAAACATTAATACTTGATTCACTTTTTCCGTCATAAGATTAAGTTTTCCCTGCTCTAGATCACGAACAAACCGTAGCCCAACTCCAGTAAAATCAGCCAATTCCGTCTGCGTCATTTTGATAGCTTTTCGCTCTTTTCGAACAAAGTCAGCAATTGCATTATGCCTTTTCCAGTTTTTCATAGTATACCCTAATGGATGTAAATGTAGTTTTTTGAGAAAGAATATACCTGTTTGGGTACAATTTCTTGATTTATTTCATTTCGATATAAAAAGCCCTTTCTTCATCAAACCCATACTTTTTTTAGTTCCGCAGAATAGTTTAAGATTATATTATTAACCTACAACCATGATATACAGTAACTTTCGGTTCAACAAAAATCGATTATGAAAGCAACAACAGATTACCAAAGAGAAACATTCATTGTTAAAGGCTACGGGGCAAAAAAGAAAGGCGCGTCCCTTAAGGAAATGGACATAGAGCGCCCCCGACCCTTGGGTCAGGACGTACGTATTGAAGTGCTCTATTGCGGGGTCTGCCATAGCGATGTGCACCAAGTGGATGATGACTTTTCAAATACCCGATATCCTAGCGTGCCAGGGCATGAGATCATAGGAAGGGTAAAGGAAATAGGTAAAGGCGTGTCAAAAGTTGACGTTGGTGATCTTGTAGGAGTTGGCTGTATGGTCGATTCCTGTCAGGAGTGTAAATCTTGTAAACAGGGCGAAGAGCAGTTCTGTACCGGTCCCCATGGCCAAACGATGACGTATAACGGATATTTTAAAGATCCGGAATCAGAGTACAATACTTTTGGTGGCTTTTCCACAGAAATTACGGCTAAGGAAGATTTTGTGCTTATGATTCCAAGTAGTCTGGACGAGTCCAAAGCTGCCCCCATCTTATGTGCAGGTATAACCACGTATTCACCACTTAAACATTGGGGCGTTGGAAAAGGCGATAAAGTTGGCATTATTGGCATTGGTGGTCTGGGTCATATGGCAGTAATGATCGCCAAAGCAATGGGAGCGGAAGTTACCGCAATCACGACCAAAAAAGACAAAACGAAGGATGCCCTGGAACTGGGTGCCGATAAAGTTTTGATCTCTGAAGATGACAAAGCGATGGAAGCCCATGAACTGAACTTTGATTTTTTACTGTGTACCATTCCTGAAGAGTTTGATATCAATCCCTATGTCAAGTTATTGTCTCCCCGCGGAAGTATAGTAACGGTAGGTTTATTGGGACCCTATAAATCGCCTACCAACAATATGGAGGTGGCCAAATACGCGCGTTCCGTAGGGGCATCTATCATAGGTGGCGTTGCCGAAACCCAGGAAGTGCTTGATTTCTGCGCCAAACATAACATCCATCCCGAAGTGGAAATGATCAAGATGAAGGATATTAACACCGCTTTTAAAAAAATGCTAAAAGAGCAAGTGCGTTTTAGGTACGTGATCGATATGCAGTCGATGAAATAAACCGAAAGTCTGTAAAAATGTAAAAGCCTGCGCATTTAATAATGTGTGGGCCTTTTTTTTAAAATGCTAGGATACCTGCCGGAAGAAGGGATTGCATATTCTAAATGAACTACAAGTAGAAAATAAGGAATCACGTATTTTAGTAAAGAGGTGTTTATTTTGAATTCTGACTCTTTTAAAAAATCATTTGCTAGCTAGCTTTGTCGGAATCTTGATAATTAAGTTGATAAACTAAGTACCAGTAAAAAAACGCTTCTGGATTACTCTTTTTTAACTTATTCAAATGCGTTTCAAAAGGTTGCTTTAGGATCTGTTTAGAAATAACCTGCCCATTTCTATGGGTTCTTTTGCCCAGCAACTGCGCCTGCCTTTGCCGGTAGGCAGGTTGAAAATACTCGCCATAGCTACGGCTATGTCTGCGTTTTTCGCCTTGTTGATGAACA
>JBDNGW010000602.1:0-7690 GCA_041689735.1 Leeuwenhoekiella sp.
CATCACCAGCTGTTTGTTGTGCAAACACCATTGATGAAAACGAAAGCAGAAAAGCCAGACCAAGCAAAGTGATTCTTGAAATTGAATTGAGGTTTTTAACCTGTATCATAGTAAAATAGAAATGTCTTCGTTGTTTGGTAAAATTTACAGCCTGTCTAAGCTCTAAAAGCATAAAACCTACTGCTAAATTTGAACACAAAAGTAAGACTTATAAGTGGATTCTTAAACCGTTTTAAAGCGTGAGCAATCTGTTAAAACATAATTTATATTTGTTCTAAATAATAAAAACAGACGGCTTTGAGTTATAAAATATACATTTGCAGAAAACTAAATTCTATGAAATTCAATTCTTTTAGCATCCTTATCATCTGGTCTTTTCTGACACTGAACTCCTATAATGTTCTGGGCCAAAACGCGGAAGTAACTATAATAGAGGATCCCAAAATACCTCAATTATTGACCCTTAAATCACAGATGACTAAAAACAATGAACTTGCAGATCGTTATAAGATTCAGATCATGGGTTTTGGAAATCTCAACGACGCTAACGATATCATCGATACTTATAAAAAGGAATTCGACAGATGGCCGGCCAATGTTGCTTATCAATCCCCTAATTATAAAGTATGGGTGGGACATTTTTCTAATAGGCTCGAAGCAGACCGCGCGCTTCTAGAGGTAAAAAAGGAATTTCCGAACGCCTTTGTATTTAAACCAAAAGAAAATTAGGTCAACCCTTAAAAAATGGCCCAATTCGGCTATAAAATGGATGATTTTTTAGATTGAAAGAAACGTCTTTGGTCAAGCCTGCCTTTGTCGGCAGACAGGCCCACTACATCTAAAGCAAAGGTCTTCTGACTTTTCGTGGCGGACTTGGAATCAATACACCGGAAATCAGTTGACACTGCTAGCTATCAAGGCAAATAGGTTCAACTATCCATTTTAAATTTATTGCTTTATAGCTTTTCCAAATAAAGCACTAATGCTAAAACCTAAGAGACCTTTTGGATTGATCATAAAATTAAAAAACCCCTCATTTTTAATAAAATCAGGGGTTTTTTAATTGGTTATTAATCGCTCATCAAAAGCTGCTATTTCAATTTCTTCTTAACGGCTACTTCATGATAGGCTTCAATGATATCACCTTCATAAATGTCATTGTAATTCTTGACCTGTATACCGCAGTCGTACCCTTTGCTCACCTCTCTTACATCATCCTTAAAGCGTTTTAAAGAAGTAAGTTCGCCGGTATAGACGACGACACCATCCCGTATGAGACGCACACCAGAATTGCGGAAAATTTTACCAGTGGTAACCATACATCCCGCAATGGTACCCACTTTAGAGATTTTAAAGGTTTCGCGTATTTCAGCATTACCGGTAATCTCTTCTTTTATTTCAGGCGAAAGCATGCCTTCCATAGCATCTTTCAGATCATTAATGGCATCATAGATAATCGAATAGGTACGGATGTCTATTTCTTCTTTATCTGCAATCTGACGGGCATTACCGGCCGGTCTCACGTTAAAGCCGATTATAATTGCATCTGATGCAGAAGCCAGGAGCACATCACTCTCCGTAATGGCACCCACTCCTTTGTGAATGATATTTACGGCAATTTCTTCTGTAGTAAGTTTTAGAAAACTATCAGTCAGTGCTTCTACAGATCCATCCACATCACCTTTCAGGATAATATTCAATTCTTTGAATTCCCCAAGGGCGATACGACGTCCTATCTCGTCAAGGGTAATATGACGCTGTGTCCTCACAGATTGTTCCCGTTGCAGTTGTGTACGTTTTGAAGCGATATCTTTGGCCTCACGCTCATCTGCCATAACCCTAAATTTATCACCAGCCTGCGGCGCACCGTCAAGCCCTAAGATAGAAACCGGAGTAGAAGGCCCTGCTGCTTTGACCTCTTGACCACGCTCATCTTGCATGGCCTTTATCTTACCGCTATTTGTACCAGCCAGAACATAATCTCCTACACGCAGGGTACCTCCAGCAACAAGAACGGTAGAAACATAACCACGACCTTTGTCCAAGAAAGCTTCAACCACTGTACCATAGCCCCCTTTATTGGGATTGACCTGCAGCTCTAATAATTCTGCTTCAAGAAGTATTTTTTCAAGCAGTTCAGGGATACCCTGACCAGTTTTGGCAGAAATATCTTGGGATTGTATTTTACCGCCCCAATCTTCAACCAGCAAGTTCATACTTGCCAATTGTTCTTTAATCTTTTCGGGATTCGAAGTTGGTTTATCAATTTTATTGATTGCGAAAATAATAGGCACGCCGGCAGCCTGTGCATGTGAAATGGCCTCTTTAGTCTGTGGCATTACATCGTCATCTGCAGCTACTACGATAATCGCAATATCCGTAACCTGCGCACCACGTGCACGCATTGCCGTAAAGGCCTCGTGACCTGGCGTATCCAAGAAAGCCATACGCTGACCATCCTTAAGGGTGACACCGTAAGCACCAATGTGCTGGGTAATACCCCCACTCTCTCCGGCGATTACGTTTTCCTCCCTTATATAGTCAAGAAGTGAAGTTTTACCATGATCTACGTGACCCATAACCGTAACAATAGGTGCTCTGGATTGAAGATCTTCTGGCTTATCTTTTTCAACTTCTATAGATTCCTCTAAGTCTGCTGTCACAAAATCTACTTCAAAACCAAATTCCTCTGCAACGATACTTAATGTTTCCGCATTAAGCCGCTGGTTCATGGTCACCATCATACCCAGTGACATACATGCTGAAATAATCTTGGTTACTGAAACATCCATCATCGTGGCAACTTCGCTCACGGTAACGAATTCGGTTACTTTTAAAGTTTTGCTTTGCTCTTCTTGTTCCGCAGCGTCATCTTCCGTTTTTTGACGGTGTTGATCACGCTTGTCCCTACGGTATTTAGCCCCTTTACCCTTACTGGACTTACCTTGTAGTTTCTCAAGGGTCTCACGCACTTGTTTTTGTACTTCTTCTTCAGTAGGCTCCGCTTTTGCAACTGGACCTGTAGTACTTCCCCTGCGGCTTCCACCTCGGGCACCGGTACCCCTAGCTCTAGTACCGCTGGGCGCATTTTTACTTATACGCTTTCTACGGCTTTTTTTATCAACACTATTACTATTCGTAGTGGGTTTCTTCTTCTTTTCCGGTTTTTTAAATTTGGAAAGATCAATTTTCTCACCAGTAAAGTTTAAACCATTCAGCTTTTTATAATCTGTTTTTACAATATCATCACCTATCTTAACCTCTACAACAGCTTCTTTTTCATCCTCAGAGACTTCTTTCTCTTTAGGTTTCTGCTCTTTTTTCGATTCTGTATTCTCAGCAGGACTTTTAACAGCAACCGTTTTTTCATTATTCTTTTTAGCCTTATCTTCTATAACCTCCACTTTATTCTCTTCTGGCTGCTTTTGTTCTACCGAAGCCTCCATTTTGGCCATTGGAGTTTGTTCCTCTACTTTAGTTCTTTTTTCTTCTTTAGCGGCTTCCTTAGAAACATCCTTAGGCGCTTCTTTTTGGACTGGCTGCTCTTTCTTTTCCCCCTTGACGAATTTCTTCGGCATCTTGTCCAAATCGATTTTACCTACTTGCTTAAAGCCTTCAATTTTACCTCTAGCCTTTATGACCTCAGCCTCTTTTTCTCTGCTTTTTTCTACTTGCTCTTGTTTCTTCCGCTTGTCTTCAATTTCTTCCTCCCTAGCAGCACGTAGCGCTTCCTTTTCTTTTTCCTTTACTATAGCGACCTCTTTGGACTCTATTCTTTTATTGGCATCTGTCTGAAATTCATCTGAAAGCACACCATAAATGTCGGCAGATATTTTAGTGTTGGGACGCGGCTCTATTTCATGACCTTGCTCTTTGAGAAAATCAACGGCACGATCCAGTGAAATATTAAGTTCACGTAACACCTTATTCAACCTCATATTTTTTACTTCTGCCATAAACTACTTTAATTCTGTGTAAAATTAACCTAAAATACTTTTATTATCCCAATATCTTAGTTTTATTCAAACTCTTCACGAAGAATGCGAAACACGTCAGAAATGGTTTCCTCTTCCAGGTCAGTTCTTCGCACTAATTCTTCCACATTTTGCTCTAGGATACTTTTCGCGGTATCAAGACCTATTTTAGCAAATTCTGCTATCACCCAGTCTTCGATCTCATCAGAAAATTCTGTAAGCTCTACATCTTCTTCCACACCTTCTCGGAACACATCAATTTCATATCCCGTAAGTTGACCGGCCAGTCTTATATTATGACCCCCGCGGCCTATTGCCTTAGAAACCTCTTCTGGCTTCAGCATTACCTCTGCGGTCATCTTTTCATCATCCATTTTAATGGAAGTGATCTTTGCAGGACTTAGCGCCCTGGTTATAAAAAGCTGTAAATTGGTCGTATAATTGATCACATCTATATTCTCATTGCCCAGTTCACGAACTATGCCGTGTATACGCGAACCTTTCATCCCCACACAGGCCCCAACGGGATCTATACGGTCATCATACGAATCTACAGCTACTTTTGCTTTTTCACCTGGAATACGAACGACTTTTTTAACGGTGATCAAACCGTCAAAAACTTCTGGAATTTCAGCTTCAAATAATTTTTCAAGAAATAATGGGGAAGTCCGTGACATAATAATAACCGGTTTGTTCCCTTTTAGCTCAACACTTTCTATTAAACCGCGGACGCTTTCGCCCTTACGGAAAAAATCTGAAGGGATCTGCTTTTCTTTTGGCATGATGATTTCGTTGCCCTCATCATCAAGTAAAATAATTGCCCGGTGTCTTATATGATGCACTTCTGCATTGTACAACTCCCCTTCAAGCTCTTTAAAGTGCTTGTATATATTAGTGTTGTCGTGCTCATGAATCTTTCCTATCAGATTTTGGCGTAAAGCTAAAATAGAGCGTCGGCCCAGATCGATAAGTTTCACTTCTTGCGAAACATCTTCACCCACTTCAAAGTCTGGCTCGATCTTGTGCGCATCGGAAATACTGATTTCAGAATTCTCATCTTCCACCTCACCATCCGCAACAACAATACGGTTACGCCAGATCTCAAGGTCACCTTTATCTGGATTGATGATAATATCAAAATTGTCATCACTACCAAAACGTTTTTTCAAAGTGCTCCTAAAAACCTCTTCAAGGATTGCCATAAGGGTCACCCTATCTATAAGTTTATCGTCCTTAAATTCTGAAAATGATTCTATTAATGCAATATTCTCCATTTGGAAAGTTCCTTAAAATTTAATCTTCACTTTAGCTTCGGCGATGTCTTCATAGGCAAGTACCGCTTCCTTATATATAGTCACTTTTCCTTTACCTACCGGTTTTGGCTCTCGTGATTTCCAACCTATTTTAATGGATTCTTCATCGACCTCAAGCAGATCGCCCTCCATTTTACTACCGTCCATCATTTTTATTGAAAGCAACCTTCCCTTGTTCTTCCCGTATTGCCTTTTGTTTACAAAGGCTTCGGCAGCACCGGCAGACATTACCTCGAGGGAAAAATCATCTTCTTCGCGATCCAGGTTATGCTCTACCTTTCTACTAAAAGCCATACAGTCATCAATGGTCACACCATTATCACCGTCTATTACCACGGTGATCGCATTGTTATCCCTGATTGACAGGTCTATTAAAAATAGGGTGGTATCTTCTTCCAATGCCTCTTCGACCAAGGCTCTTACTTTTTCCTTAAACAAAGCGTTATGCTATAAAAAGAGGGGACTTTTTTGTCCCCTCAAGTAGATTATCTGATTTCAACGCTGCAAATATAACAATAATTATCAATATATAAAATTGACTGTCAAGGCAAATAAATGTTTATTTTTAATTATCGAAAGCAAACTTCCCGCCTTTGCACTAAGGATCTGTTTAGAAATAACCTGCCCATTTCTATGGGTTCTTTTGCCCAGCAACTGCGTTTAAAATACTCGCCATAGCTACGGCTATGTCTGCGTTTTTCGCCTTGTTGATGAACAAAATAACTGCCTATAATTCGGTCACTTTATTTCTGAACAGATCCTAAAACCAAAATTATGATGACAAAATTACTTGTACCCACAGATTTTTCGCCTCAGGCCATGCACGCTTTGGAGATTGCCGTACAGCTTGCTAAGCGCTACAATGCTAAAATTTACCTATTACATCTTCTAGAAATGCCCGAAACACTCATTGATGGCCCTGGAATTACGCAAACCAACGAACTTCCGGAGGCATTATATTTTATGCGGCTTGCCCATCAACGGTTTGACGACCTCCTGAAACTCCCATTGTTAAAAGATATTGAAGTCATTGAAGCAGCAGAGTTTGATGGTGCTTTTGAAGGGATTATGGACTATGTGGTCAAATATGAAATAGATGCCATTGTTATGGGCTCTCATGGTGCAAAGGGCCTGCAGGAACTGTTCATAGGCTCCAATACCGAAAAAGTGGTGCGTTATGCACGCGTTCCGGTACTTCTGGTAAAAAGTCAAAACCTGGATTTTAAAGTCCGGAATTTTGTATTTGCGACAGATCTTCAAGAAGACAATATAATACCGGTAAAAAAAGCCCTTAGACTTGCCGAGAAAGAGGGCGCAGCCCTGAAATTGGTCTATATAAACACCCCAAACCGGTTTAAAACTACCCTAGAAATCAAGAAAGATTACCATAATTTCATTGAATCACTGGGCACTTCCGTAGAGGACTTCAGCATATTTGACGACCACACCATAGAGCGTGGCATCCTTAATTATACCGAACACGTCAATGCAGATCTGCTGGGCATAGGCACACATGGCCGAAAAGGACTTGCACATTTCTTTAATGGATCTGTAAGTCAAGATATTGTAAATCACGCCTTGCGCCCCGTTATAACCTTTAATATATAAGAGCACCATTCTATTGCTCCACAAAGGACTTCTTATTATAGTTGGCTAAAAAGGGATTATTATACGAGTTCAACAGTTCATTCTCAATCCTGCCGGACAACCTGCTATTCTTTGATACCAAAGGCTAATAAATCTTTTTCAGCGTTGTCATTATTATTATAGGTTCACATGAATAAAAGTATTGATCAAGATTTGTGGTGATTTCTTGGATAAAATCCTTAATTGCATTGACATGAGCATGTTTATTTGTATGCTTGTGTGAAAGAATATTCAAAAAAATAATTGGTGAATGCTATAAAAGGTTTGTTTTATAGAAATCCCCTCTTTCTATTAATTGGCTGAAATGCGTATGTTAGCCTCAGATCATATCTATTTACCCGGAAAAGCTGCGCGGCAGTGAAAAGCTAAAAATTAAATATGGGAAAGTTCATATTATACGTTTGACAAACTCGAATATATGGTTTTAAATAAATTGAGGCAGTTGATAATACACTGCTATTTGTAAAATCAACCGCAATAAAATCCACCCTAAAACCTACTAAGATTAAAAGCCTCGATCAGAAAAAATTGAATAATTTCAGATCGAAAAACCCTGCAATTGATACGCTTATAAATGTTTTCGATTTGGATTTGAGTTGATAAAAGTTATCTTTGTCAGAATCCCCTTTACTTAAACTAACAATGGAGAAAGGAAATTATTCAACCTCTTTGCTTCAATACCGATAGGACGTTATTTTCGGCCTATCGGTGGAGAAATAGGTATTGAAACAAAACCTTGTTGTGCTTGTAGATAGC
>JBDNGW010000603.1:0-2475 GCA_041689735.1 Leeuwenhoekiella sp.
AGCAACTGCGTTGAAAATACTCGCCATAGCTACGGCTATGTCTGCGTTTTTCGCCTTGTTGATGAACAAAATAACTGCCTATAATTCGGTCACTTTATTTCTGAACAGATCCTAAGGACAACGACGTATAAAAATAATAGGGCAATAGTTGCCTAACTCGATGGGTCGGGCACTTTTGCGAGGTCGCCAAATTTTCAAATTTGGCTTATTGTGAAGAAAAGATAATAAGAAAAATTTAAAAATTCGGCTTGTGTTGAACCGAATGGCTCGTTCGTTTTTTCCGCCCTACTATTCTTAAACCAACCGCTGGATGTATGAGCTTGTTTAAACTGACTCCTTCCTGATTAGAATATTTTAGAGAACCATGGCGTTGTCTAAAATTAGTCGAATATCCCGATATTCAACTTATTTTATACTTAGCCAGAACCTCAAACTCTTGAAATTCAGTTTGAATTGACCCTGCCTGCCAAAGCCACGACAGGCAGGTTTAAACAAGCTCTAACAATGCTGGAAAAACAACCGCATCCTTTGCGATTTTACCTGAAATACTGAATTGTGATGAGTTCGTGAATGCAGATGAAATAGCCCACGCCTTATCTCCTTTTAAACCTGAAAGAGCAGGTATTCAAGCGGGCAGACTCATGCTAGAACGCATTAATACTTAATTGAAAGATCAAAATTTTGCCATTAAAACGACGCTTTCCACAAAAAGTTATAAAACCTGGTTGTAGAGGCTCAAAATAAAGTTTATGCTGTAACACGTATTTTCTTTTATCTGAAATCAGAGGATTTAGCTGTAAGAAGAGTAGAAATACGCTTAAAAGGAGGTAGGCCCGATATTGCATAAAAAGTTATACGTCGAAGATATAAAAATGGTCTTAGGAATTTTTTTAACATTTTTAAAGATCTAGTAAATGAATGGATGTTTATAGAAAATTCAGGTGAACCTTATACTTTAATAGCACAGAAATCCCAAGGTCAAGAAAAGATTTATATTAATAAAGAATGGAATACATTAAAACAAAAATATTATGATCACTGAAAATGAAATAGACGAACAAACACGAAGGATACTAAGGGGATTAGAAGAATCTTATGAAAAACTCGTAGCATTTAAAAAATACAAGAACAGTCCGTTAATTGTGGAAAAAAATGGAACTGTTGTAGAGATAAAACCAGATGAAATTCAGCCGAAGGCCTGCTATACAACGGGTCAAAAATCTTAATCTAACATTCTTATAGATCTCTAAATTGTAGATGATCATATTCTGACTTAAAATAAAATCTGATAGGATTGCAGCTGTTTCAATCTGAATAAGTTTCATTCGCATACTCCTATTTTGGATCTAAAACCGCTCAAATATGCCTAAAAACTACGCTTCAACGCTTTCTTTTTTATTGCTCTGTGGTCTCGTTTATTTCACGTTTTTCACCTTTAAGCCACAGTTTGTATTGCATGGTGATATACCCGAAAATGAATTTTCTATAGATCGTGCGCTTGTGCATCTCAAGGTTATTTCGGCAAAGCCGCATTCCGTAGGTACAGCGGCGCACGAGGAAGTGCAGGAATATTTATTAAAAGTCCTACAAAATATGGGTCTGGAAACGCAGACTCAGGAAGCATTTGCCTATAAACCGGGTTGGGGCGCACTCAGCAAAGCGCAGAATGTAATGGCGCGTATCAAGGGAACTGACGAAGAAAGCGACGGTAAGGCAGTTCTTATCTTTTCACATTACGACAGCGCCCCGCACACGGCTTCTTACGGGGCGAGTGATGCGGGCAGCGGTGTGGTAACCGTGCTTGAAGGCGTGCGCGCATTTCTGGCCACTGGCAAAAAACCGAAAAACGATATCATCATCCTCTTTACCGATGCCGAAGAACTGGGACTTAACGGCGCTTCCATTTTTGCCCGGGAACATCCCTGGGCAAAAGATGTGGGCGTAGCGCTCAACTTTGAAGCCCGTGGGAGCGGCGGTCCTTCGAACATGATCGTTGAGACCAATGGCGGCAACAGCAAACTCATAAAGGCTTTCGCCAAAGCAAATCCTAAAAATCCCTATGCCAACAGTCTAGCGTACAGCATTTATAAAATATTGCCAAACGATACCGATTCTACCGTAATGAGAGAATTTGCTGATATTGACGGTTTTTTCTTTGCTTTTCTCAGTGACCATTTTGATTACCACACCGCGATGGACACGTACAAAAGACTTGACCGGAGCTCGTTGAAGCAACAAGGGCAATACCTTATGCCACTACTTGCTTATTTTGCAAATGCAGACCTCAACTTAAAAAGCGATGTGGATTATGTGTATCTCAATATGCCAATCATCAAGATGATGTATTACCCCTTCAGCTGGATCTGGCCTATGCTTATTCTTGCTATTTTGGGATTTGCAGCCCTTGTGCTATACGGAATTGTAAAGCAGAAATTAAGTGTGAGAAATATCAGTTTTGGTTTTTTACCTTTGCTG
>JBDNGW010000604.1:0-1654 GCA_041689735.1 Leeuwenhoekiella sp.
AACAAGGCGAAAAACGCAGACATAGCCGTAGCTATGGCGAGTATTTTCAACCTGCCTACCGGCAAAGGCAGGCGCAGTTGCTGGGCAAAAGAACCCATAGAAATGGGCAGGTTATTTCTAAACAGATCCTAAACCCAATAGAGATTAAAAAACGGACTTTCAAAAGCTGATTGAAAGTCCGTTATATTATGAAAACCTTACTTTATCTTTCCTCTATTTTCTTGTATGGGCGTAGCGTCTCCCCAATGTATACCTGTCGTGGGCGACCAATTGGCTCTTCGCGCTGGCGCATTTCCTTCCACTGGGCGATCCAACCGGGTACGCGACCCATGGCAAACATTACGGTAAACATTTCTACCGGCACGCCTAGGGCGCGATATATTATTCCAGAATAAAAGTCGACGTTGGGATATAATTTTCTATCCACGAAGTAGCTATCTTCCAGCGCTTCTTTTTCAAGTCCTTTGGCAATATCAAGTATTTCATCTCCTACGCCCATTTGCGCAAGAACGTCATCTGCTGCTTTCTTTATTATCTTGGCACGTGGATCAAAGTTTTTATAAACCCGGTGACCAAAACCCATTAAACGGAATGGATCGTCTTTATCTTTGGCTTTCGCCATATATTTTTTAGTGTCACCACCGTCTTTTTTAATAGCTTCAAGCATATCGATAACAGCTTGGTTGGCACCACCGTGCAGCGGCCCCCAAAGTGCCGAGATACCTGCGGAAATAGAGGCAAACAATCCTGCCTGTGAAGATCCGACCATACGCACGGTAGAAGTGGAACAATTCTGCTCGTGGTCTGCATGAAGGATCAATAACTTATCAAGTGCCTCAATGACCTGAGGGTCCACCTTATAATCTTTATTGGGTTTCGAGAACATCATTTTATGTAAGTTCTCCACATAAGTAAGATTATTACTGCCATAGTCTAAGGGCTGGCTCATTTTTGTACGCATCGTCCAGGCCACAAGAACGGGGAATTTACCCAGTAATTTAATTATTGCATTGTACATTTCCTCTTCGGAATCTACATTTACTGCGGTGGGGTTAAATGCGGTAAGTGCAGAGGTGAGCGAAGAGAGCACGCCCATGGGGTGTGCTGATTTTGGAAAGCCTGAAAGTATTTTCTTTACATCTTCATCTACGTGGCTTTCATTTTTTATATCATTATGAAATTTCTCAAGTTCGGTCTTAGTGGGAAGTTCGCCAAAAATAAGCAGGTAAACAACCTCAAGAAAACCAGCTTTTTCTGCCAAATCTTCAATGGCATAGCCGCGGTATCTAAGAATACCTTCTTCCCCATTAAGAAACGTGATTGCACTCTCGCAACTTGCCGTATTTTTAAAACCAGGATCTAAAGTAGTAACACCTTTAGTATCAGCACGAAGCGATGCTATATCGATTGCAGTTTCATTTTCTGTGCCAGTTGTTAATGGAAACTCGTATTCTTTTCCATCTATCTTAAGTTTAGCATGCTCTGCCATTGGTGTTTTTTTAAACTGTTTATAAAATCTTGAATGTTAAAAATACAAAAAAACGGCCGATTTCTAAAGTTGACGGAACTTGGCGGAGGTTAAATAAACCTTAAAAGAAAAAGGGGCAGTGACTTAAAAGTCACATACCCCTTACCCAACTTCAAACCTAGTCTT
>JBDNGW010000605.1:0-2170 GCA_041689735.1 Leeuwenhoekiella sp.
CCCATTTCTATGGGTTCTTTTGCCCAGCAACTGCGTTGAAAATACTCGCCATAGCTACGGCTATGTCTGCGTTTTTCGCCTTGTTGATGAACAAAATAACTGCCTATAATTCGGTCACTTTATTTCTGAACAGATCCTTAGCTTAAAGGAAGGTGGAGATCCCATGGTGGCTACCGATTGGAAAAAATCTGAAAATCCCGTTTTTTCCAAGAAACCAGAAAATAATGCTTATGCTCCCGGGCACAATGGTTTTTTTAAATCACCTGACGGAACTGAAAACTGGATCATATACCATGCGAATACCAACAGCGGCGACGGCTGCTCACCACTGCGCAATATACGCATGCAGCCCTTTATTTTCAATGACTATGGCGTGCCACAATTTGGTGAGCCTGTTGCTACCGGTCAAGAACTGGAAAAACCTGCAGGGGAATTTTAGGGCATCTCTAAAAAATTAACTTCGAGCGTTAGCTTGTCCTTTTTTTCGTTACTTCTATGTCAAAATAGTTCTGCTGAGCCTGTTGAAGTACTCAATTAGCGGTGCTAAACTCCGTTTTTAACGCCTCGTTTCTGAAAAAAATAACTAAGCCTGCCTACCGGTAAAGACAGGCTATCATTCCGAACTGAATTTTTAGAGTGCCTTTTATAAAAAGGCTAAATTTTAGAAGCTCCATTTAAATAAAAATATGATCAAAATAGTTGATAAAATACCCGTTTTAGTGCTCTTAACGGCAGTTTTTCTGTTCGCTTCGTGCAAGGACAAAAAGGTAGAACGCACTGAAAATTTAGCAGAATCCGAAACAACCTATACCAATCCATTGGATGCTGCCTTTGGCGATCCTTATGTGCTCAATGATGGAAACGGTATGTATTATATGTACGGTACCGGCGGTGGGGCTGAAGATGGCTTCGGCACCTATTCTTCCTCAGATTTGATACATTGGAAATATGAAGGGCAGGTGTACCGCGGAAACACGGGAGATTCGTGGGCAAAAGCTGATTTTTGGGCACCAGAAGTGTATAAAAAAGAAGGTAAATATTATATGTTTTTTAGCGCACAGTGGAAAGTAAACCCCAATGACGAACTGGAAAATTTCAAAATAGGGGTTGCAATTGCAGATAGCCCAACGGGACCATTTAAGGAAATGCAGGATAAACCATTATTCGATCCCGGTTATCCCATTATCGATGCCAATGTCTTTCAAGATACCGATGGCAAATATTATCTGTATTATTCCCGGGCCTGCTACAAACACCCTGTGGAATCAGAAATAGCAGAATGGGCCAAAGAAAAGGGCTGGTTTGAGGAGATCGAAGAAAGTTGGGTGTATGGTATTGAGCTTAATTCAGACTTTAGCGATGTTGTGGGCGAACCGGTACTTCTATTGCGACCACCGAAAACAATGGATGATAAAAACGCAGAATGGGAAAGTCGATCAGTAACTTCAAAAGAGGTAAACCGCCGCTGGACAGAAGGTTCGTTTACTTTTAAGCATGTTGGACTTTATTATATGATGTATTCAGCAAATTATTTTGGCGGAAAAAATTATGCTGTGGGCTATGCAACTGCACAGTCGCCGTTGGGCCCATATACCAAAGCGGCAAACAATCCCATTTTGCAAAAAAACACGGAAAGTGGAGGAGAAGTCACCGGCACGGGGCATAACAGCCTTGTGTTCTTAAAGAACCCAGACCGCATCTATTGCGTGTACCATGGCCGCACGAAAGCCAGCGGTAAGCAGCGCGTGGTTTTTATAGATAGAATGCGAATCAATAAAGACGGTACTCTGGAAGTAGATGGCCCTTCCACAACCGCCCAACCCAATCCCTTGTAAAGCTTCAACTTTATAAATGAGACTTAATCAGAAAGGGTCGGATTGATAGAAGGGTTTAGTTCTAATTTTTATTGGATAGGTACGGAAATGAGTAAAAATTTCTCTTTTGGGGCGCAATGGGGAATTTTAATCTTGGTTTTTTGATGGATAAGTCTGGAGAATATGTGTGCAAAATATATAGATTTTTATTACTGGTTTCAATCCTAGTTCTTAATTGGATAAGTCTGGAAGAAGCTTTTGAAAGTCCGCAGTTTGAAGAAACGCGGGTTTCAATCCTAGTTCTTAATTGGATAAGTCTGGAAGTTTCCCTGAATCTTTCGTGCTCCGTTTTCATA
>JBDNGW010000606.1:0-5168 GCA_041689735.1 Leeuwenhoekiella sp.
AGCAACTGCGCCTGCCTTTGCCGGTAGGCAGGTTGAAAATACTCGCCATAGCTACGGCTATGTCTGCGTTTTTCGCCTTGTTGATGAACAAAATAACTGCCTATAATTCGGTCACTTTATTTCTGAACAGATCCTTAGCTTGAAAATTAGTTTTTGTCATGCTGATTTCACCCTTGTCGACTTGCAGGTCTGCCTTTTGCAGGCAGGCAGGTTTGAGAGGCCTGAATTGGAAATTAATTTTACTTTTAATGTAGTAGACTTTGGGAAATTAACCCTCTGAATAGATTCGAGTAATGCGCTGTTAAAACACTGCTTATTCCTTATTATTATTTTAAATCATAGTTTAATTTTGAATAAAAATATTTAAAAATTATACTATGAAAACAATTTTCGCCTTTTTATTGATCGTTAGCACGTTGAGTGTTTTTGCTCAGAACAACGAATTTAAAAACGATGCTATCGATGCTCGAGTACCAACTGTAAAAGGCGGTTCTGAAGTTTCGACAAAAGCGCTTCAAGCAACATTATATAAACTGACAGATCAATATCTTGCCGTGCACCAGTTACATTGGAACGTTCGTGGCCCTGAATTTTATAGTCTGCACGATTTACTGGATGAATTGTATAATGAGTTGGCTGGAAGCATTGATGTGATCGCTGAGCGCAAACTTGCACTAGGCGAACCTTCGGATAGTAGGGCAAGTGCGGTTGCTCAAAATGCTGATCTGGAGGCAATACCAGCAAATTATGTTAGGGATTCACAGGTTATTGATATCCTTACCAAAAGATACAAAACCATGACAGACAGATTGAGTGATAGAATCGAAGAAACCGGCAAAACAGATCCAAGTACGCAGGATGCGCTTATAGGTGTACAACGTATGATCGATCTGCATCTTTACAAATTGAGATCCTTCACCTATAAATAAACAGGATAGTTCATTTTGCTAAGAGTTTGTTTAAACCTGTCTGTCATGCTTTTGCAGGCACGGTCAACTCAAACTGATTTTGTCCCGATAGCTTTGGGAATCTAAGTTTTGATTAATTATAAAAATTATTGAATATTCCGATATTCAATGATTTTTGAAATTTGACACGGTTCACAATTTCGATAGTTATGCGTGACCGAAATCAATAATTATTCAGTCTACGTAGGCAGATTTAAAGTAGCTTTAATATGATAATATGATCGTCAAACAGAAAAAAGAAGGTTGGGAAATCATTTCCCATTATACCCACGGACTGCTTGCCGGAAAAATTGCAGACCAGTTGCAGGACGATTTAAAGCGTCAGCATTGGCTCGATGTACTCACCGCAGTCATTGAGCACGACGATCACCTGCCCGATTTTAACGAACAGAATTATCTTACAGCTACGGGCGCACCAATGGATTTCACCCTATCTGCCGGCACTTCCACCGAAATCTTAGCGCATGCAAAAGGAGTCTATGGCAATGCGCTACAGAAATCCCAGTTGGTAGCGCTTTTAGTAGGGCGTCACCTTTCTTTTTTGAATGAGGATCTGGCCAAAGATTTTAAAGAAATGCAGCTTTTTTTAGATGAAGTTGAAAAAAATAGAAGTAAACAACGGAAACTTTACGCACTGCGTAAAGCAGACGAAGATGCCCTATATAACATTCTACTTTTTTGCGATAGGTGCTCTTTGATCCTTAGTCAGGATAAAATACCGGAAGTAGAACGAAAGTTGGAAATCAACCAAACCATTAAGAAAAACATCTATTTTATATCAAAAAATGCCGAAAACAAGATACAAATAGAGCCCTGGTGCTTTGAAAACGATCATTTTACCCTGATTTTAGAATATAGAATCCTCACCAAAGCATCATTTAAAAACAATCAAGAACTTCAGGGAGCTCTTAAAAATGCAAAAGTAGAGATCAGGATTTTTCAATTTGAGAAATAACTTGATCATTGAAGCGGTCAGTATAGAAATTCTTCGATAAGTTTATGAAAATGAAAACCATCAACCTTAACGCGGAACATTTTTATGATCTAATGGGTTTTTATACCACAATTTATGGGATGATGAAATTTTACTCTTTTGTTGTAAAAAACCCCCTTTTTAGTCTAAAAACAGTCATTTCAAACGGTTTTTTAGGATTTCGTTTTTGATTCTTCTGGTTTTGAGGTCTCTTTATCATGCTCCAGATCATCCATAAAAGAACGGATTTGTTTTCTTTGAAAACAAGTGTTCGGTGCGGGAAAGGGATCTCAATTCCCTCTTTATCAAAACGCTTTTTTATGCTTTCATAAAGCTCACATTTCATCACAAAGGCTTCAGAAAAACTCATAGCCCAAGCCCAGGCACGAATAGTTACAGATGACTCCCCAAGATTAGTAACCCGAACCAGGACTTTCGGAACTTGGTTATAAAGATCCAGTTCGCTGCGGTGATCAATGAGATTTGGGTGTTGTTCACATTCTTCGCGCATAATATGTTTGGCCAAATCTATATCACTATCATAAGAAATACCTATTTCTATCCACTCACAGCACCGGCGATCACCCAGATCGTAATTGATGAGCTTTTCCTTGTTAAGAATAGAATTTGGGATTACGATCATTTTATTCTCAAAATTGCGCAAAACAGTATGCCGCAAGGTAATATCAGTCACCGTTCCCACCATGGTATTGATAGCTTGATGACATCACCAGTCCTAAAAGGTTTAAAAAAGATAATAAACAGCCCCCCTACAAGATTTGCCAGCGCTTCCTGTGATGCAACACCGGCCACAACCGCAATGAGACCTGCACCGCCAAGTGCAGTCTGGGCAATACCGCGTAATGACGGAAATGCGAGACTTGCCAGTATTATGCCCACAAAATATACCCCAAAAACGGCTAGATAACGTAAAAATCTATAACTTGTCGTATCCTCATTATTTGAGGTCTTTTCTATAATGGAATGCCTGAACCACGTCTGCACAATAGAAGCTACTACCAGCGTAATTACTGCCATAAACCCAAGATAAAGTACAATATCAAAATTTTTCCTGACACCTTGGTATTGATCCTTGTCAATAAAAATAACGGTCAGGGCAATTAAGCCCAAAACGATCCAAAGTGCATTGAGTATTTTTTTTGTAAGGTGAATGGTCGCAATATTATCACCATGGAACTTCATTTTTGATTTTCGTTCCAGAAATTTATGCAACTGCTGCGTGAGGAAACGCAGCACAATCACAATGGCCACGACCACAAGTCCATAGATAATTGCAGATTTGTGAAGATTCCAAAATTCTTGCATGCCGTGCTCTTTATTTAAGGTTTTGATCGTATTGTCAATACTAAAGAATATCAACTAAAATGGCTTTCTAAAAGTATAGTACAAAGTAGACATAAAATTAAGAGTAGATGCGCTATAAAATGGATTGCGTGTTGGATATTTTTTATGGGAATGATAATGAAAACTGAAACCATCAACCAGCTCACAGTATCCTTTTTTTGAATTTGAGATCAAAAACCCGCAGCAAGTCATTAATTTCTTAACCTTCTCCCTACCTCGTTATGAGCGTGTAAAAATATGATGTTGCGTGGCGGTAAAATAGTCCATGAAAATCTGATTTAGTTGATGACCTTTCGTACTTGCTTTGACGCCGAGTAAAGGATAGATCTCAATTAGAGCTTTTGTAATTTTCTGAACTGAATCTATAGCATTCTCATGAATCTTTTCAGCAAAATCTTTGGGAAAATCAGCTTTTCCGTTAATGATTTCTTCGACTTCTTCAGCAAACTGATTCACTTTCTGATCGGAAATTAAAAGAATTGCCTCCATATTTTTCAGCCTTGCTTTGGCCAAAAATTCACTTGCTTCCTCATAAAAATGCTCGGCTATACCCATGTAATTTACCCATAAAGTAAGATCTGCAAAAACAGCAAAAGGGATTTTGAATATGTTTTGCGATAGAAAATACGCATCATACAGAAAACTGAACTTTTGATGAACTTGAAAAGTCTCAACTTCAAAAGAGTGCGTCACGGAAGCTTTTAGCCCCATGGTTTCCCAATCTTTAATAATACGCACCTTATCTTTAGGAATCACAAAAGACCGAACCCGCGGTGATCCATCGGGATGCTGTAGCATTTTGCCGTTTTCAAAAACCTTTGCATTCAATGTGAAATGCGTAAGATAATCCGCTCCAGTTGCGTATGGCCATTTTCCACTTATGGTATAAAAATCACCATGTTTTTCAGCGCTTCCACCTATTGCACCACTGCCGCCAAACCGGACTGGAGCAGCAGGATCATTAAAGATTTCCGTTGCTGCTACTGGCTCTAAATTTCCTATAAAATAATTGGCGCCGCTGCCCAGAGTGGCCGTCCAGCCCAGACTACCGTCTATTTTTGCCAAGGTCTTAAGCGTTTGGAGTCCTTTGATCAAATGCGTTTCAAGACCTCCATGAGATTTGGGCACCCACAGATTCCAGAAATTTTCTTCTGTTATCCACTTCAAAATTTCCGGCGGAAATGTTTTGGCCCCTAAACAGAGTTCCCTAAGCCTGTGCGAATTGTTTGCTATCTTCATCTTGTATTATTTTTTTCTATTTAAAATATCCCGAAGTCCCAACGATAAACAAGAAAATGCACAGGCCGGCGTATATGTACAGTTCTTTATGCCAAAGCAAGGGGATCGCAATTATATTACTGATGTTGAGATAAATCCAGTTTTCCATCTTCCTTTTAGCCATCAGCCACATTCCAGCCCATTCAAAAGCACTAACTCCAGCGTCCCAAATGGGCACATTAGAATTGGTGTGGTAGTTGAGCCACTATCTCATCAGTGCAAAGCAGCCCAAGACGATTCCGGCAGCCGTGATATGTTCTTTTTTGCTGGCATATGAAATAGGGGCCTCCTGTTTTTGACCACTAAATTTCCGATAAATCCAACTATAAATACTCATGACCAAATAAGTACATGCTCAGTTAAATATCAGCATAAAGTCTGGAGCGGTAGAGCAACCATATATTTATTAGAATGGAAACAATGCAAGATAGATAATTGTGCACATTGTTTTTTCTGGAAAGCAAAACCTGTATGACCCCAAATAAGGTTCCAAGTACCTGTAATCCCATAAGATGCGTAAAGAAATCGGCTTTCATTGTTTATTGGTATCAATGAAATGCGGCGATGCAAAAGGCATGGAATCG
>JBDNGW010000607.1:0-7751 GCA_041689735.1 Leeuwenhoekiella sp.
ATATCAATGACTTAAACAAGTTTAATGCGTTGTTTTTCAACAAATTGAACTTGTTTTTCTATCTTTTTTTAACCCTTGATTCGCATTACAACATAAAATACTATACCGATGGAAAGAAAACAGAAGAAGAGACTTTACAAAATGATGAGAATGACATTTCCACAGCTACTTTTAAAAGTGACGGTACTTTTTCGACCTACCAATATGAATTAGATACTTTGTCATTCTCTGACCGACCAGAGATTTCTGAAATAACCTTAACTGGTACATATTCGACAGATGGAGAAAAACTATTGTTGACTTTTAATGAAGAAGATGATGAGGATGATGGTACCGTTTCCTCCACGTTCAAATTAAATGATGATAAACTAATAATCAAAACCACCACGGAATATAGTGATTTTGAAGGACCTCAGACAACTATTGTTACCAGCAATCTGGAACGGGTAAAATAAATTTCTGAGTGTATTAGAATCAACAGCCCTAAAAATAAAACCTTAGGGCTTTTTTATTCCCTCACGCTGGCGTTTGCATTCTGCGTGCATTTGTTGTTTGGTGCGCCGTTTCCGTTTTGTATAAATAATTGAAGTCGCTAGCATTTGATCTTAAAGAATTAAAGCTGAAATCCCCATTTTTCATTTTAAGTACTAAAGTCCAAAATGTTGCTGTCATCTTTACATTCTACGGTTATCCCTAAAACAGGAGTACCGTTTTCATCTACAAAATTACCAGTAATCAGCACCCAGCGGCTATCGCCTATATTGCAACAGCCCTATAGAAAGAAACTTATTAAAAAACTAATGCCAAGAAAATAATTTTCGGGATAAGCACCATTTATATAAAGATTAAAGAATACCTATTGGTCATCTTTCTAAATTTTAAAGTTCAGAAAATGGGTTGTTTTAGCCCGTTTTTAAGCTCTTAACGATGATTGCGAGTTAAGTCTTATTTATGATTCGAGCTAAGTATGAAATTTTGGTAATGTTAGTATATTCGCTGAATTTTAAACGACGTCATAGTCCTCAGAAGCTTACAAAGCAAACAGAAGTCAGTTAAACAAGCTTTTGCATTACATACTATTAATCCAATCCGCCGGATTCTGGCGCTCGCTATCTTTATAGATCACAAATTTAAGGATTGTCTTTCCGGTAAAATTGTCTCTGGCCACTGCTCCTAGAGCTTGTTTTATCACGATTTCCTGATCTACGCTTACTTGAAGGTTAATGAGGTTTTGATAAACGGTAATGTAATTCCCATGGCGCACATAAACGGCGAAGTTGGCCCCGGGAAGGCTCTGTATCTTAAAAACAGTGCCTTTAAAGGCTGCCCGGGCAAGACTTCCTGGTTCTGTTTCTATTTCCACACCACTGTTGTAGGTCGTAATGTTAGATAAGGTAGGATGGCGGGAAGTACCGAATTTTTTATAGACCCGGCCAGACTCGACCGGCCATGGCAGTTTGCCCTGGTTGGAAGTAAAATCATTGGCCAGGGCGCGTGCTTCCGGCGTAAGCGCAAAAGTGGTGCTACTTCCGGCATTTGTATTGGTAATGCCCGCTTTTTTATTGGAAGCGGCGATAGCTTCGCGAATAATACGGTCAATTTCTTTGTCAATACGGTCTGCCGCACGCTGTTTATTATTGATCTGGTTAGCGTAGGTACTTTCTTTTTTCTTAATGGTAGCCATTAGTCCGTCCTGCTGCTTTTTCTCTTCTTTGAGCTGTGCCTGTTCTTTCTTGTTTTCGGCAATAAGCTGCTCTTTTTCGGCTTTTTGATCGGTTAATTTGCGATTGGTTTCCTGCAGGAGCGCGGCGCGTTCCTGTATCAGTTCTCCTTGTTTGCGGCGGTAGTTGTTGTACTGTTTAAGGTACTGCACCCTTTTATAGGCCTGAGTAAAGCTTTTAGAAGAAAGCAGGAACATGATTCGGCTCTGGCTGCTTTTACTTTTGTAGGATTTACGAATGAGCTCGGCATACTCCTTTTTTAGCTGCTCCAGCTCATCGCGCAGCGCAGAGATTTTCTTGAGGTTTTTGTTGATCTCGCCCGTAAGCAAGTCCGCCTGTCTGTTGGTCACCCGTATAAGGTCTTCGCGGGCCTTGATTTTCTGGGCCAGGTCTTCTACCTGATTGAGAACATTGATCTCTTTGCGCTTATTGGTCTGCCTAAGTTTATTGATCTGCGAGATCTGATGAAGCAGCTCTTGACGTTCACGCTCCAATTCCTTTTGTTTTTCGGTCTGCGCCGAAAGGAATTGCATTCCGAAAAATAGGAATGCGAGTACAAAAACGGATTTTGACATGCAAAAAAATCGGATCAAAGCTCAATTTCTTTATAACCGCTGGGTATTTCAAAAGGAAAGCTCACTTCTTTATTGACCTCTACGTTGCGGTATTCTAGATCTATTTCGGTGATTTTATCGCCTTCTTTAGCGCGTACCAAAACCTTTTCGGGCAGTATTCCCACTTCCTGAGCCTGATAATCGCTATAGGAAATCGTTAGTACCCTATCTCTATCTTTTTGCTCCAGGCGCTGTTGCTGCATCGTGAAACGCTGCGCATCGAGGTAAAAGAACAAGCTCAACAAATCGCGCTGTTTTTTTGGAACAATAAGATAATTCTGTTGCCCCGCGATAGCACTGTAACCGCCTTTATCCAGGTCAAAAAGGGGTTGCCCCAGCAATAGTGCCTGTACCTGTTCAAAATCCAAATCTGTGCCCAGCAGTTCACTGAGCAGTTTAAAATCACCGTCAAAGTAGGTGCCCTCGATCTTCTCATAATACTGCACATGATCTGGTGTAATTTTGGCCTTGGCCAGTGAAATCCCTAAAATGGAAGCGCTCATCCAGATTGTTTTGTCTTTTTCCATTCGCAGGCTCACACTTACACCTTGCGAGGTGTGCTCATTTTTATAGCGCACTTTAAGCTTAGCTGCAAGAGTTTCAAAATCAAAGTGGGTACTGTAATGCGAATCAATTATTTTTGCCGAAGCCAGATCTTCAGGGGTGGCTAACGTTCGGGTAGATTTGCAGCCACTTAGCAATAGGATAAGGCAGAAAAGAATGGAAAAGATATATTTCATAAATTTTATTGCAACAATTGGGTGGCGCGTTTTTTATACTCCGCCGCTTTGGAGGGATTTCCAGATTTTTCATAAGCTGCGCCCAGCTGGGTATAAAAATCGCTCTTCATAGTGGGATCTTCTATCACATAATCTATGCCCATTTCCAGATCTTGAATGGCAGCGGTGTAATTTTCCAGATTATTATTGGCTACGCCAGAAATAAGGTAAAAAATCGGCTGACTCGGAAAAAGGTCATGGCCTTCCTGAGCCAATTTTACGGTCTCCTGAAATTTTTGCGCCTCCAGTTGAAGGATCATGAGGTTTTTTATCACGTTAAAATCTTGTGGCTCGTTTTGATATGCGTTCAGGTAATAATTGAGTGCTTTTTCCTTATCGTCGTTTTTTAAGTAATAACCGGCCAGTTCCTGATTGACGTCTATTTTTTCTTTTTCGCTAAAAAGGGCAATCGCCTTTTCAAGTTCGTTTTCAAATTCGGGGTGTTCTTCCACAAAGAGCAGAAAATCATTGAGCACGCTATGTTTTGCTTTTACTTCAATAGAGGTGCTTCTTAGTACTTTATCCATAGAACGTACGGCCTCTTTAATATTGCCCTTATCGAGATTGAATTTGTAAAGTGCGAGCTGCGCCGCGTCAGATTTTGGATTAATTTTGAGCAGTTTTTGCGCCGTTTCGTACGCTTTTTGTGTCTCTCCCTGCTCGCTGAATACATAGATAAGGTTCAGGTAATTTTGTTCTGATTCGGGATTTGATTTTATGCGTTCTGCAATGGCCTGCTCTTCAAGATCGCCACCGCTCAGCGCATAAGCTTGACGCCGCATCTGGTCGCGGTAGGTATCCTTTCCCAAGACGTGATCAAGCTCGTCCAGCAGTGCCAGCGCCTTGTCAAACTCTTTAATGCGGATGTAAATACGCGCAAGATCTTCCTTGTACTGTACGTCAAAATCAATGAGCTGCTTTACCAGTTCGATGGCCTTGTCAAAGTCCTGTTTGGCATAATACACCTCGTAGAGGCTCTCCATGATATCGCGCTGTTTTGGCCGCAGCTCCAGCGCCTTAAGATAATTGGTCTCGGCGCCTTCCGTATCGCTCGAAAGTGCCATGTTCTTTCCTTTTTCAAAATACAGAATGGCTTCCTTGGGGCGCAGGGAAATACAAATATCCAATGCGGTAATGGCGCGGTCGTAATTCTCAATGGCTTTTTGCTTGAGCGCCTCAAAAAATGACTCTTGAAATTTATCGGTAACATCGCCCAGATCGTCCACATTCACATCATTTAGGACAGTATCCTCCTGTGCCTGCGCCGGCAGGGCAAACCACAATAAGCTAAGTATGAGAAATATGTTTCGCATAATTCAGTTTTCCGCATAGCGGAGATTATATATTCTAAACGCCGTTATTTGGGCATAAAAGGTCATTTATTCCAACACCGAATAATCACCAATACTTATTTCGGTGAAATCTCCATCAAATTTAGCATAATTGCCTATCATGGCATTTTTTAAGTTGGCATTTTTAACCAAGCTGAAATTCTGGATCAGGCTTTCTGTGATCGTGCTGTCTTCAATCACCGTGCCTAATCCTATGGAAACGTTGGGGCCTATCTTTGCATTTTTGAGCACCACATCATCGCCAATGTAACATGGCGGTATGATCTCACTATTTTCTATTTTTGCACGGGCAGAAACCATCTTTTCACCTTCTTGATACAAAAAGTTTAGCATTCGACCATTGGTTTCCACGGTAACAGCCTTATTACCACAATCCATCCACTCATCAATCTGACCTGGTTTAAATGTGTAGCCCTTTGCTTGCATTTGCTTTATGCCGTCATTGATCTGGTATTCGCCGCCGTGCATCAAGTTTTTATCCAGCACTTCCTGAAGCTCATTTTTGAGCACTGCACCATCCTTAAAATAGTAAATACCGATTACCGCAAGGTCAGAAACAAATTCCTCCGGCTTTTCCACCAGACCGGTAATTTCATCTTTATCATTTAGGGAAACGACTCCATAAGCCTGCGGATTCTCAACTTGTTTTACCCAGATGACACCGTCAGCCTCTTTATCTAACGTGAAATCTGCCCTAAAAAGTGTATCTGCATAGGCGATTACGCAAGGACCGCTAAGTGATTCTTTGGCGCACATGATCGCATGGCCAGTTCCCAAAGGCTTATCCTGGTAATAAATAGTCCCTTTTGCACCCAGTTCTCTGGCAATATCTTTAAGACTGCCCTCCACCTTCTCTCCAAAATCTTCACCTATCACAAAGGCGAGCTCTTCCACCGGTTCTTCTAGTACACCGGCAATATCCTGCACAAGGCGGTGCACAATGGGTTTACCGGCAATTGGGATAAGGGGTTTGGGAACGGTAAGTGTATGTGGCCGTAAACGCGAGCCGCGACCGGCCATGGGAACGATTATTTTCATAAATTCTATTTTATTTCCCTTAATTATTAGGGTAAGACTTTTGTTTTATTTCCATGAAAACAGAAATCTCATTATTTTTAATTCAATTTTGATCTTACAGTAAATCTTCAATGCATCGTACCCACAAAAAGTTTTCTCGTCATCCGTAACCTATCTCGAAAGTCAGGAAACACAACAACTGTGACTAAAAACTGGCACCAAAAATTTAATACTTCCACTACCAACTGCAACATAAACTGCCATCTGAGACCGAGACTGCCGACGACAACTGAAAACTGCCACTGCTCACTGCTCACTGCTCACTGAATACTGCCCACCGCGACTGTAAACTCCCTTACTGCACCCCTGTACTCCCAAAACCCCCCGCACCGCGTTGCGTTTCTTCAAGCACATCAACCGGTTCCCACTGCGCCCGTTCGTGTTTTGCTATGACCAGTTGGGCAATTCGTTCTCCCGGTTCCACGATAAAAGGACTGTCAGAAAGGTTTACTAGGATAACGCCGATCTCGCCGCGGTAGTCTGCGTCAATCGTCCCTGGCGAATTGAGAACGGTTACGCCTTTTTTTGCCGCAAGTCCGCTTCGTGGGCGTACCTGCGCCTCGTGGCCAGCTGGAAGTGCTATAAAAAGCCCCGTGGGAACAATGGCGCGTCCCAGGGGTTTCAGTTCAATGGGTTCTGGGTTGTTCGCGCGTAAGTCCATGCCTGCAGAAGCCAGTGTGCTATAGGCGGGCAGTTCGTGCGCGGATTTGTTTACTATCTTAACTTTCATAAATACAGCTACTTATTTCTTTATTAAAATACGTTTAAGCTCTTTGTTTTCAAGCTTTAGAACCAAAGCGCCGAAAACTGCGAGCAAGATAAGACTTACCACATAATTTTCCCTAAAAACGTAAAAGCTTAACCCAGAAAAAGTAATCGCCAAAGCCAGATAACCTCCTATCCTGGTCAAATTATAGGGTATTTTATAGTGTTTTTGACCAATAAAATAGGAAATCAGCATCATACTTCCGTAAGCAATTAGGGTAGCATAAGCAGCAGCCATAAAACCCATAATGGGTATAAAAATAATATTTATGGCTACGGTGAGACCAGCGCCAACTATGGAAAAGTACATGCCATATCGGGTTTTATCGGTGAGCTTGTACCAGATGGAGAGATTGTGGTAAATACCCAAAAACAAATTGGCCAGCAGCACAATGGGCACAATACCTATTGCGATATAATAGGAATCATCCCGAATGAGGAGTTCTTTAAAAAGATCAATAAAACCAATTATAAGGAGCAGTCCCGTGGCACCAACTACAACAAAATATTTGAGAATCGTGGCATATGTTTCCGTAGCGTTTTTCGCGGAAGCGTGATTAAAGAAAAACGGTTCAGCCCCCAGACGGAACGCTTGGATAAAAATCGTCATAAAAACGGCCAATTTATAGCAACCAGCATACGCACCCATTATGTTTTTGTCAAGCATATCTCCCAGTAAAAGTTTGTCGAGGTTTTCATTCACCACAAAGGCAAGGCCTGCAACGAGCACTGGCCAACCGTAACGCCACAACTCATAAAAAATCCTCGTGTCGAAGATCAACTTAGTCCTAAAAAAATCGGGTATTATGATCAAGACGGTGACTGCGCTCGCGGCGAGATTGGCAATAAAAATATACTGCACCAGGTCATTTGGGTCAAACCATGAAAACTGCATATTGTAGACTGGAATCGCCCAGAGGAAGAAAAAATTGAGCGCTACGTAAACCACCAGGTTCACTATTTTAATTCCCGCAAACCGTAATGCTTTTCCCTGGGCGCGCAGGTAGGCAAAAGGCGCTACGACCAGCGCATCCAGAATCGCGGTGCCCAGAAGATACATGTAGTACTGCGGCGGTAACAGCAAGGCATTGATAATGGGCGTTTTTAGGAACCAGAGCACCACAAACGCAATTACGGAAACTGTAGTGATCGCAATAAGCACGGTAGTGTAGACGCGCTGTTTGTTCTCGCTTTGCGAAAAAAACCTAAAAAAAGCCGTTTCCATACCAAAACTGAGCAGGACATTGAGAAAGGCTGCGCCTACGTAAAACGAAGTATTGTCAGCATAACTGCGGTTGCTCAGCACGTCAGTATGCAGGCCAATGAGAATAATGCTCATGACCCGAGGCAGTACAGTGGCTAGGCCGTAAACGGCGGTATCCTGAACAAATCGTTTAAGTACGCTCAAAAATGGTGTTTTAGGGGCTAAAATTAACTATTTAA
>JBDNGW010000608.1:0-3130 GCA_041689735.1 Leeuwenhoekiella sp.
TGTACGACCTTAAAAGTGAATTATACTAAATTCACATATTTTTCTATTTTAATCTTTTCAAGCGACGTTAAAAAACCTACGTATCCATTTTTCATCCCAGCGAAAGCAATTTGCTTCGATACATAAGAGCGGTAAAATAAACGTGCCTGGTTCGTGGCATTTTCGGCTGGTTTTGGAGGGTGCCAAAAGAAGCCTCAATCTCACTTATCCTATTGATTACATATCAAGTAAATTATTCTCCAACCCAAGATTTATGCAATATAAAAGAAATGCTCACTATGTCATTGCGAGTTTTTTTTGGGGGGGAAAATTATTCCTAAAAATCATAGTGATACAAAAAACCTTTTTTATTGAAAGAATCCAGTTCCCGGTACGAAATGCTGCCCTATTCAAATAACTATCAGAGTCTAGCGAGCTTTGCTTTGCAACCCATTTCTCTCAGCTCTATCTCACGTGAAAACTACATGCGCTCAGGCACATTAATGCCCAGAAGCGCAAAGGAAGAAGCGATCACTTTGCCCACTTTTTGTGATAGCGCTACGCGGAAACTGATTTCTCCGGCAGTATCTGCGCCCAGAATCGAAACCTGCTGATAGAAAGAATTGAATTCCTTTACCAAATCGTAAGTGTAATTGGCAATCAACGCCGGACTTAAATTTTCTGCAGCTAGCTGAATAGTGTCGGGATACGCCGCCAGCGTTTTGAGCAGTTCTTTTTCTTTGGAATGCAAACTATTTCGTGCAATTTCTGGACTGACACCAGTTTCATTCGCGGTACGCAAAATAGACTGAATTCGCGCGTAGGTATATTGAATAAACGGTCCCGTATTCCCTTGAAAATCCACAGATTCTTCCGGATTGAAAAGTATGCGCTTTTTTGGATCAACTTTCAGGATATAATATTTTAAAGCCCCCAGTCCGATTACCTTATATAATTCTTCTTTTTCGGTTTGATCATAACTTTCCAGTTTGCCGAGTTCAATGGAAATAGTTTTTGCGGTATCGGCCATTTCGGCGATAAGATCATCTGCATCTACGACGGTGCCCTCGCGACTTTTCATTTTTCCGCCGGGCAGGTCAACCATTCCGTAGCTCAAATGTGAGAGATGTTGCGCCCAGTCAAAGCCGAGTTTTTTCAAAATAAGAAAAAGCACCTTAAAGTGATAATCCTGCTCGTTGCCCACGGTATAGATCATGCCACCTACATCAGGATGATCTTTTACGCGCTGAATGGCGGTGCCAATATCCTGCGTCATATATACAGAAGTGCCGTCACTGCGCAGTACAATTTTTTCATCCAGGCCGTCTTCAGTGAGATCGCACCAAACGGAACCGTCTTCTTTTTTATAAAAAACGCCTTTTTCGAGCCCTTCTTCAATGTTATCTTTACCCAGTAAATACGTGTTGCTCTCATAATAATAGGAATCAAAATCCACTCCTAGATTTGTGTAAGTCTGCTCAAAACCTGCGTAGACCCAATTGTTCATTTTCTCCCAGAGCGCAACGGTTTCCGCATCGCCGGCTTCCCATTTCCGCAGCATATCTTGCGCTTCCATAATCAGCGGCGCCATTTTCTCAGCTTCTACTTTGGTTTTTCCCTGCGCCACGAGATACGATTGCTCTTCTTTATATGCTATATCGAATTTAACGTAATAATTACCCACTAATTTATCGCCTTTCAATCCGGTAGATTCTGGTGTTTCCCCGTTGCCAAATTTCTTCCATGCCAACATACTTTTACAAATATGGATGCCGCGATCGTTGATAATTTGGGTTTTATATACTTTTTTACCCGAAGCCTTTAAAATTTCGGCAACGGAATAACCCAATAAATTGTTCCGGACATGGCCCAGATGTAAGGGTTTATTGGTATTGGGAGAAGAATATTCTACCATGACCGCATTTCCACTTTCTGCCTTTTGCCCAAAATTTTCAGCGTGTTGGATTTGCTTGAAAAATTTCAGATAATAAGCATCTGCAACCACAAGATTCAAAAACCCCTTAACCACGTTGAAATCGGTTATTTCAGGTACCTTTTCGACCAGATATTGGCCTATTTTCTCCCCTATTTGTACGGGATTTCCCTTTATGGTGCGCAACATGGAAAATACCACCACGGTGACATCGCCTTCAAAATCTTTGCGTGTGGGCTGTATCTCTACGTTTTCGAGTGTAGCGTTGTATAGTTCGCTTGCTGCGATCTGGACATTTTTCTCTATTTTATCTTGAATTTGCATGGGTTTCGTCTAAAACGGCAAAGATATACAAAGCGCCTGCCGTATTCAACCTCACGCGCGCTTCCTTGCACTTTGTTTATAATTTCTTTGGCAACACCTTTAAATAATTTTGGATATTTTTACTGAAAGAGAAATCAATTTTAATAGAAAATCTGCCTGTTATGATACTAAAGAAGCCGATTTTCTCTGTTAAAAAAAAGGAAGTTATGAGTACCGAAAATGAATATCCCGTACAAAAAACCGAAGCTGAATGGAAAGAGCAGTTGGGCGAAGAGCGCTACCATGTTCTGCGTAAAAAAGGCACTGAACGCGCCCATACCGGAAAGTATAACCTACATTTTGAAGGTGGCACGTACCATTGTGGTGCTTGTGATGCCAAGTTATTTGAGAGCGACAGCAAGTTTGAAAGCAGTTGCGGTTGGCCCAGTTTTAGCGAGGCCATAGACGGCGCGATTGAGTATGTAAAAGACAAATCCTTTGGCATGATCCGCACTGAAGTTCTGTGCGCCAATTGTGGCAGCCACTTGGGTCACGTTTTCAACGACGGCCCCACGCCAAGCGGCGAACGCTTTTGCGTGAACTCGGCCTCAGTGGATTTTGATGAAGCCCCCTAACCCCTGAAGGGGGAACGTTAAAGCCCCCTAACCCCCGAAGGGGGAATGTTCACTCGGACTGCTAACTGTGACTGTAAACTGAGACTGAAGACTGAGACTGGAAACTGAAAACTGGAACGGTAGTTGCTTATTACTTATCAAACTTTAAACAAACACTATGAAAAAGATATTTGGACTAATAGGAATTTTTGCACTTGTATTTTCTGGATGTTCCAGTAAAGATGGTCGCGATGGATTGGATGGGATGAATGCTGAATTGCCCAATGTTTTTGAGGAAACA
>JBDNGW010000609.1:0-7996 GCA_041689735.1 Leeuwenhoekiella sp.
TAAAATCGCCTGCTAAGCCTTTTTTTTAGGTTTTGTGACCATAAAATCCTTGAGATAATAAGGCTCAAAATAGGCAAGATCCTCCAGAATTTGCGCCTGAAATGCCATTTCTGCAAGTGGTGCCATTTCACGCGCCGAAGGTAGTGCGTTCAAAATAAAATGTGCGTTGGGATGCTCGCAAATGGCTTTGAATTTTTCAACCCCATTGCCTATAAAAACGGTCTTTCCCTGCACTAAATATGCAGAAAACGATTGTTCATCTATTATCTCTGCCTTAGTTTCCCTTATTTTTTCAAAACTGGCATTGAAAACGGCGCTGTATACTTCCATTCGGCGGGCGTCAAGCATGGGGACGATGGCCGTGATTTCTTCCAGATTTACCTGTTGCGCAAGTGATTTTAGGGTTTCTGTCGCTATTAATGGCAGATCGTTCGCAAAACATAGCCCTTTTGCGCTACTTACGCCTATGCGCAACCCAGTATACGAACCAGGACCTTTACTCACCGCAATGGCGTCTAGATCATTCAGCTGATATCCCGATAGTTTTAGCACTTCGGCAATATACTGATGCAGCAATTCCCCATGGGAATACCCATTGCTCATATCTTCCTTAAGGGCAAGGACTTTGCCGTCTTGGGCCAAAGCAACAGAACAATTGGTCGTTGTGGTTTCCAGGCAGAGTATACGTGACATGTTATTTTTTAATTTTCGGCGAGTGCTTCGTCTTTTGAAGCCACTTCTACTTTATCACCCGCTTTAAGGTTTTTGGTCACCATGGTGTAGGGACCGGTAATCACCATTTCATCTTCGGCAAGCCCCTCTGTGATCTCAATAAAGGTATTGTTCTGAATACCGGTTTTTACCACTCTCAACTTGGCCTCGTCGCCTTGTTTCACAAAAACACACTCAAACTGTTGATCATTTGTTACTACGACAGCAGAATCAATCGATACTCCCCGTTTTTTTATACTTGAGGTGTCACTCTTAATCACAATGGCACTTATCTCTACCACCAGCACATCTGGCTTGCTGGCCGTGATCACATCTACGGTCGCCGTCATGCCCGGTCTAAATGGAGAATAGCTCTTATTTTTACCTACGATTAAATCTGCATAAGATTCTTCTAAAATGCGCACTTTCACCTTAAAATTGGTCACTTGATCTGCGGTAAGACCGTCTTCGGCAGAGTTTGCTATTTCGGTAACAATCCCTTGAAATTCCTTTTTGAGATAAGCATCTACCTCCACAATTGTGGAATCACCAATGTTTATCTTTACGATGTCATTTTCATTTACATCCACTTCAACTTCCATGTTACCAAGGTCTGCCACACGCATGATTTCTGTACCGGCCATCTGCGCGGTTCCAACAACACGCTCGCCGAGCTCAACATCTAAACTGGATATTGTACCCGAAATAGGCGCATAAATAGTAGTACGCTCCAGATTATCCTGTGCCAGTTTCACATTTGCCATTGCGCTCTGCACATTGTAATAAGAAGATTTTACAGCGGCCTGGGCAATTTCATAATCGGTCACCGACTGATCCCAATCTGATTTTGAAATTACCCCTTTATCAAAAAGTGGTTTACTACGGTCATAATCAAGTTGTGCCTTTCTTTCACTGGCCGTAGCCTGGGCAAGATTTGCCTGGATGTTCTGCAGGGAAGCTCTGGATTGCGTAAGTGCAGACTGAATCAAATCTGGATTAACGCGTACCAAAAGATCCCCTTTTTCTACTTGCTGCCCTTCCACTACCGGAAGGTCTATGATCTCACCTGAAACTTCAGAAGAGATCTTGACCTCGGTTTCCGGTTGAATTTTTCCGGTGGCGGCCACAGTCTCCTTCAATAGCATCCTTTTAATCTGCTGCACCTCTACCTGTTTAAATTCACCTGAATTACCGAACCAGCCCGCTTTCTTTCCACCGACAAGTATCAGCACAAGTACAACAACTACAGCGATAATGATGATAAGAGTCTTTTTTTTCATAAACTAGAATTTTAATTCTGTTGTGGGAACCCCAAAATAAAGTTCCAGTACCTTCAACCTAAAAATATACTCATACTTGGTACGGTTTAGGTCTATTCGAGCATTATCGTAGCGTTGTTTGCTCTGACTCAGGTCAAAAGCATTGGTAAGGCCCACATCATAGCGCTCTTGCGCGTATTCAAATGCCAATTCTTGCGACTCCGCTGCTACTTGAGCCGCTTCATACGCTTTTAAAGTTCCCTTAGCATCTACATAAGCCTGGTACACGTTGGATTCTAAATCCAGTTGTGCCTGTTCCAGATTATAAGTGGCCCGTTTTACATTTACTTTACTTCTGTTTATCTGATTGCGGGTCTGAAAGCCATTGAATACTGGCACGCTCAAACTAAAACCGTAACCAATACCATCATTTATGTAAAGTTGGGTAAAAAAGGGAAGTGGGTTTCCTAAGGTGTTTATCGTGTTCGGTGCCACTACTTTCTCCTGTGTACTTTGCACAAAACCGATCTCCCGAGTCGGTTCATTTGGATCTATACGCGAACTGGTAAACCTTCCTGCGCCTGACTCTCTGGTGTTGTAATTAATAAAAGCACTAAGTGTGGGCAAACTTGCACCGCGGGAAATATCAACATCTTTTTCCGCCAGACTTTTGTTCTCTTCGGCAATCCTGATCTCGTATCGTTTTTCTCTAGCTTGCTCAATGATTTCACTGGGCGAATTCAGTAAAATTTCCTCCCCCGCAATCTCATAGTCAGCGTCTGCTACGTCAAAATTTTTATAATCTTCAATAAGTAAAGTCTGCGCTAGACTTATTAAGGATATCTGCACTTGGTTCTCGGCATCCACAATGTTCTGTTGCTCGGTCGCGTTCTGTGCCTTAACCTCTAGAAGGTCACCCCTGGGCAGCACACCACCGTCCACAAGCTCCTGCGTACGGGTTATCTGCTCTAGGGTAAGCAGGTTCTGCGTCCTAAATACCTTTAGGTTTTCCTTATTGAGAATGATCTGCAGAAAGTTATTCGCCACTTGTAGGCCAACATCATCCTTCATTTTCCCCAAACTATATTGTGCGGACAGTTTTGCTATTTTTGCGCGCTGTACCCGCTTGAAGTTCCTTAACCCGTCAAAAAGGGTAATACCTACCTGTGCCCCTGCGGAAACATTACGGGTAACCTGATTTTGTAATAATCCGGTGGTGACATTCTGGGTAAGACCTGTATTCCAAGTGTTGGACACCTGCCCATTAAAATTGGGCAAAAGAGCTCCCCAGGCATCTTTCTTATCGATCTGGGCAGCCTCAACATCAAGTTCCGCCTGTTTGATCTGTATATTTTTTTCCAGTGCACGTTCCAGAGATTCCTGTAGCGTCCATTTTTTTTGATCTTGGCCCTGAGAGGTTTGTACCGCAATGGCCAAAAGGAGAAAAGTAACTATATATTTCATACTGTTGGGTAATTGTAATTATTGGTGTAAAAAATAGGGTAGATGTTACAGTAAATACCGTATAATTAATTGCTGCCCATATCAACGGCAGGTGTTATGGGGTTCCAGACTTTGATTTTATCACCTTTGGAAAGGCCACTTTTGACCTCTACATTAATACCATCGCTCACGCCCAGCTCTATATCCTTTCTTTCAAACTCCTGATCGCCGGTCTCTATCTCCACATAAGGTTTTTGGGTCTTTGGGTCAAACTGAACGAGCGCTTCCTTTATAGCAAGAACGCTATCTACCCTGGCCAAAATTATTGAGGCATTTGCACTTAGCCCCGCCCTTATAAAGGTGGTATCCGTCTTATCCAGTGAACCCTTGATCTCAAACTGAATGGCACCGTTCTCTGCTACCCCTTTTGGTGCGATATAATCCAGTGTTGCATCAAATTTTTTATTTTCAATAGCGCCGATTGTAATCTCAAGGGGAAGGTCTTCTTTGATCTTGCCCACTTCACTTTCATCAACCTTACCTTCAAAGATCATATTGTTTACATCTGCCAAAGATGCTATGGTTGTGCCGTCATTAAAATTATTGGCCTCAATGACCTGATTCCCTTCCTTAACTGGCACTTCAAGCACCATCCCAGAGATCGTGGCGCGCACCGAGGTGGTCGCCGCACTGCCCAAGCCGCTGGTGGTACCCGTTTTTACAATATCATAATTTTGCTTTGCCGATTGTAGGCTTATTTGTTGCTGTTTATAACTTTGCAGCGCCTGGTCATACGCTTGCTGCGCCGTATCAAAATCATTTGCAGCAAGCACGCCGCTGTCAAAAAGTGCTTTTTGCCTATTGTAAATACTTTGCTGATTTTTATAGGAAAGGTTTGCCGTTTCGAGCGAGGTCTGGGCACTCGTGATGCTGTTTTTGGCACTGGTCAGTGAGGAAACATTGGGCACCACTTGAATCTTGGCCAGGAGATCGCCTTCCTTTACCGATTGCCCCGCTTCTACCAATATTTCTCCAATAAGGCCCGAAATATTCGGTTTAATTAGTATTTCTTCCCTTGGCACGATACTGCCGGTGGCTACGGTACGTTTTACAATGGTTTCGGTAGTGGGCGTTTCGGTTGCGTACGTAACGGGATCTTCTTGATCCTTCGCATAGATATACCAGATGCCTACTACAAATAGCACTACTATAACTAGCAGGGTAATAATTGTTCCTGTTCTTTTCATTCTTAGTTATCTTTTATTGATGAGATATTGGATTGATTGGTTGTGTTTAAAAATTATTTTGCTGAGAAACGGCTTCATATGCCCTAAAAATGCCTTTTTTCAGTCTATTTACTTCCGTTTGTTTTTTTTCCATTGAATTTTGGTTTTAATCAATGCGCAGCGCGTCTACCGGTTTCATCTGGGTTGCACGAGATGCTGGAATAAGACCTGCGAGTATTCCGGAAATGATCAGGATAAGCAGGGCGAGGATAACCACGCCTATATTTACAGACGGGTTTACAAAATTTTCTATTGGACCATAAATGCTGAGTATATAATTCATGAGCCAGATAATACCCGCAGCAACGGTTATACCTACCATTCCGGAGAGGATCGTAAGCACAAGGGATTCTTGCAAAATTTGTGACTTGATACTCCAGGGACTCGCGCCCAATGCACGACGGACGCCAATTTCTTTGGTTCGCTCTTTAACCACAATAAGCATGATATTGCTTATCCCTATTACTCCGCTCATAAGTACAAGTGCGCCCACAAAGTAGCCCACAAAGCTTAAAATAGTAAAGAGGCCATTTACTTTTTCAAATTGTTCGGCAAGGTCAAAATTGCCTATCGCGCGCTCATCAGCAGGGTTTATGGTATGCTGGGTACGCATAAGTTCCATAATATGAGCTTTTAATGAAGTGATGGAAGTGTCATCTTCTGCAGTAATGGCCATATAGCCAATATCCTCGCCAGTATTAAAAGCCTGGGCAAACGTGGTAAAGGGTATGTGAATAGTGTTTGCGCTTTCTTCCTGATCGCCACCGTTTGAGTTGGCACTTTTAAAAACCCCTATGATCATAAAGTTCACGCCGTTGATCTTGATATAGGTTCCCATGGGTTCCTCTTCGCGATCGTACAAACCTGTTACCACAGCAACCCCTATTACGGCCACTTTACGCTTGCTATTGATATCAGAATAGCTGATAAAACGGCCGGCGGTAAGATCCATAGGTTCTTGGTTCATATATTCAGGGAAATCGCCGTAAATACTGAATGCTCCCGTTTTCTCGTTCCGTGTCACATTATTGGCCCCGTTGTAGCCGCCCAACTGGTTCCGTGGAGAAACATATTTTAAGGCAGGAATTTTTTCCTTCAAAACCTTTACATCATCAAGATTAAAACTAAAACGCCGGCCTTTCGGCAGGCCTTTATATGCCATTGAGGTTCCTTGCGTCCACATGAACATGGAGTTTGTGGCAAAACCGGCGAAACCAGCGGTCACCCCATTGCGCAGCCCATTGGTCAGAGCAAGCAATAACACCAGGATCATGATCCCCCAGAACACACCAAAGGCCGTGAGCAGCGTCCTGAACCTATTTGCGTTCAGCGCTTCCAGTATTTCAGTCCATCGGTCTTTTGTAAACATTTATATTAGGATTAAACTTTTAGCTGTTCTTTTTTATTCGTCGCGTAGCGCATCTATTGGTTTGATATGCGCCGCTCTTCTAGCCGGAAGATAACCTGCTAGCGCCCCGGCAAAAATCAAGATAAACACCGTGATTATTGAGGTTTTAAAATCTACTTCAGGGAACTTTATAAAATCGCTATTTACCATGGGGCTTATCAATTCCAGCAGCCCGACACCAAGAAATAGTCCTAAAAACCCAGAGATTGATGTTATGAAAATAGCTTCTTGTAGCACCATTCCAATAATAGAAGAAGGAGTTGCCCCTACCGCTTTACGCACCCCAATTTCTTTGGTTCGTTCTTTAACGATGATTAACATGATATTGCCCACGCCCACCACACCGGCGATAATGGTGCCGATGCCCACAAACCAGAATACGGCGCGAATGGTATCGATGAGGGTATAGATCTTTTTCGCCTCCTCCAGAGTACCATTGACACGTACTGCCCCACGGTCATCTGGAGCAACGTTGTACTTGGATTTTAATTCTTTTTCAAAATTCGCTTCCATTGCAGCGGAAAGAGCCACAGCCTCGTCAAAATCCTTGGACATCTTGACCGTATATGAAAGTGACCTAATGGTGTCCCCAGCATTAAAAGAACGTTGCGCAGTAGAAAGCGGGATAAACACACGCGATTCTTCGCGGTCTCCACCAGGATCTGAATACACACCCACGACCTTAAAATTAATGCCGTAGATTGAAACTCTCTTTCCGATGGCCTCTTGATCTTTAAAAAGTTCATTTTTAACTTTGTTGCCTATAACGACAACCTTCTCGACCCCGCTTACATCTGTCTGATTGAGGAAACGGCCGGCAACCATACTTTGATTTTCAATAAATTGTTGATCGGGATAAGCGCCTTCTATACGATAATTACCCGACTGGTTCTGGTAGTTTACCTGACCTCCCCATATAAGATAGGTGGGGGTTTTGTACTCAATGTTCTCTTCATATTTTCTGCTCAGGTCCTCGTAATCTTTGAGATGCAATTGAATTTCGCGTCCAGGATTAAGGCCATTGTATTCTTTAGTGGTCACCCCGGTATAAATGGAAATACGGTTAGTTGCATCCTCTTCAAACTGGGAACTGATTCCTTTTTGAATACCGGTACTGAAACCCAGCAGGATCACGAGAATAAAAATACCAGATGCTACTGAAAGTCCAGTAAGAAAGGTACGCAGCTTATTCATGCGTATAGTCTCAAATATTTCCTGCCAACGCTCTACGTCAAACATGATCTAGGGCCCTTACTTGCTGTACACGCTTGTCATCTATGATCACACCGTCCTTCAGGTTAACAATGCGCTTGGTCATATGGGCGATGTCATCTTCATGGGTCACCACGAGAATGGTTTTGCCTTCGTCGTTAATGCCCTGTATGAGATCCATGACTTCACAGGAGGTTTTGGTATCAAGCGCACCGCTAGGTTCATCGGCAAGAAGTACCTTCGGGTCGCTGGCGAGGGCACGGGCAATGGCAACACGTTGTTTTTGCCCTCCTGATAGTTCGCTGGGAAGATGACTTGCCCAGTTGGCCAGACCTACTTTCTCAAGATAGTGCATGGATCTTTCAACGCGCTCATTGCGCTTCATGCCCTGATAATACAAGGGCATCGCCACATTATCGAGCGCGCTCTTATAATTGATAAGGTTGAAAGATTGAAAAACAAAACCCAGAAATTTATTGCGGTAACGTGCCGCAATTTTTTCATTGAGGTTTTTTATGGGGGCATTATCCAGCGTATACGAGCCAGAATCTGCTTCATCAAGCATACCCAAAATATTAAGAAGTGTAGATTTACCAGAACCAGAAGAACCCATGATAGAAACCAGTTCCCCCTCTTCCACCGTAAAATTGATCCCTTTTAGAACGTGAATGGAATTA
>JBDNGW010000610.1:0-5889 GCA_041689735.1 Leeuwenhoekiella sp.
TACCGACCATATCGATTTTAATGAAATCATCCATAAATTGATACTTAACAGCGATTTCCTAGCGTTTTTAAATAAAGAGCCAAAACCTATCATCCCTCAATTAAGTACTGCTTAGAAAAAGGTGCGAAACTTGAGTTATTTTATTTATCCAAAATTAGATGATCCTTGTTTTAAACATTAGGTATTTAATGAAATCTTATCATTATGGTTAAATTGATTTTTAGATCGCAAAATGCGGTCAATGCAACCGTTAAATAAGTTTTTTGATCAAAAATTTACTCTAATTACCTAAGAGTGAACAAAGAAAAATAGGTCCATTCTGGTGATTGCAATAGTTATCGGAATTGAAAGGGTTTTGTAACTGCATCGCTGGGTGGCAGATCTAAAATAACATTTATTGTCGAAAAATCATCTTTCTACTGAAAACTCTAAAGAATGATTTTTTGCATAAATTACTTGCAATGGAATTTTGTTCATACCAATTTATGCAAAAATCACAATAATCATTAATTCAATTTTATCTTATAAAATACGATCATGCTCTTGTTGGTGATTAGCGCTAACTGACTTAAAATAAGGTATATATCAGATGTTTTAATCTACTGCTTACAGCTATAAATCGGCCGTTTCAAGTACAAAATTGGCAAGAATAGCTGGTTTTCTGCAATTACAGGAAGGGTTTTAGTTTAGATCCTTTTCACAAAAAAATCCTTCGCAGTCAGTATTCGACTGGAAAGGATTCATTTCTGTGTTCTTTAAGCTGATTTTAGCGCTTGGAGTGCTAGTTTGCAACCTTGATGGTCACGGGCAAAAAGTAACGTTGTCCAATTTTTGTGACAGCTTTGAGCTTTTTGTAATTAAGCCTTTCCTTGATAAACTGCTCAATTTCCATATTGTCCGTATCCACATCTGTAATGACAACTTCTCCATCTCTGTTTACCACAAAGGTTACTTGGAAGGTAGTTGCTTCTGCCAATTCCATGGAATTTTTGACAAGAAGTTGAGAAATTTCAGCAGAAATAGACAATGGTTTTTCACCTGATAGTGGCTTGTCATTAGCGAATGAAAAACTGCTGATTGCGAGTGCTGTGATAAGCACTGATTTTGAAATTGTGTTCATAACTGTTTGATTTTTAATTGATGTACTATAAAGACGATCCAATGATCAAATCTGTTACAGTATTTTCCGGAATTAACTAAAACAAAACATCTGAACCATAAAAAAAGCCTTCAATATGGAAATTGAAGGCTTTTTTTGAATTCCGCAGCGCGAAAATAATTTATATGAACTACGAAAGTACTTTGTGTACTTTATCTGCAGCTTCCTGAAACTCGATCGCACTCTGTACATTAAATCCGCTGTTGTCTATGAGTTCTTTGGCGATATCGGCATTTGTTCCCTGTAGGCGGACGATAATGGGCACATTAACAGTCCCTATATTTTCATAGGCGTCAACGATACCTTGCGCTACGCGGTCGCAGCGTACGATTCCTCCAAAAATATTCACTAAGATCGCCTTTACACTTGGATCTCTCAGTATTAATTTAAAAGCAATTTCCACGCGTTCCGCATCAGCGGTTCCCCCCACATCCAAGAAATTAGCTGGTTCACCACCGGCTTGTTTAATAAGATCCATCGTGGCCATTGCAAGCCCAGCGCCATTTACCATACAGCCCACATTTCCATCAAGGTCAACATAGTTGAGTCCGGCAGCTTTGGCTTCCACTTCTATTGGATTTTCCTCGCGTTTATCACGCATCGCCTCATAATCCTTATGGCGGAAAAGCGCATTGTCGTCTATCGAAACCTTTGCATCTACGGCAAGTATTTTATCGTCACTTGTTTTAAGAACGGGATTGATCTCAAAAAGAGAAGAATCAGAACTATCATAAGCCTTGTAAAGCGCACTGACAAATTTGGTCATTTCCTTAAAAGCGGTACCGCTCAGACCTAGGTTAAATGCGATGCGGCGCGCTTGAAAAGGCATCAATCCAACTGCGGGATCAATCTCTTCATTAAAAATAAGGTGCGGCGTCTCTTCTGCAACTTTTTCAATCTCAACACCACCTTCGGTAGAATACATGATCATATTCTTACCTGTTGCACGGTTGAGCAAAACAGACATATAATATTCTTCCGGCTCGTTGTTACCGGGATAATAGACATCTTCAGCAACAAGGATCTGGTGTACTTTTTTTCCTTCTTTGGAAGTTTGCGGGGTTATAAGGGTCATGCCAATAATCTCACCGGCAATTCTTTCAACTTCCTTTAAATCTTTTGCGAGCTTTACGCCGCCGCCTTTTCCGCGGCCTCCAGCATGCACTTGCGCTTTGATCACATGCCATCCCGTACCTGTTTCTTCGGTCAGTTTTTTCGCTGCGGCCACAGATTCTTCCGGGGTGGTGGCAACATGGCCGCGCTGTATGCGCACTCCAAAACTGCTTAAAATTTCTTTTCCCTGATATTCGTGTATGTTCATCTTAAGGCGTTTCTACTAGTTATAAAATTATGCTGCAAAAATAGCGATTTCGGGCGAACCTCAACGGTTTTTGATTAGATATCCAAATTTTATAAGGGATTATTCCAATTATTGATCTTGAACTTTGTAATCTGAAAAATCAAGTGGATCAAAATTTTTAAAATGACCGTTAAGCTGAATAAGTTCCCTGGTTCGGTTAATTTGCTGTATCACAGGAATTGTCACGGATAGATGATCGATCAGAAAGGCAAAACGCTCTGACTCTGTTCTGATTTGCAGCAGATTGAGTTCATGCTCCAATGAAAGTCCAATTTTATGTACAAAGGAATAACTGGTAACCAATAGCGGGTCAAAAACCGGTAAAACCACATCAAGCGCTTCATATAAAGTATTTACCAATGTATAAAATCGCCGCCTTTGTGAAGAGGTTCCATCATTGATATTTTCCAAAAAGCGCACCTCACCGCCAGCATACAATTTATCATCAAGTGTGGGCCGAAAAGAGCGTATCGCAAAGCTGCGCAGACCTTCACAGATCACATCGCTGCCTCCAGAAGGATAACGTTTTACAACCTGGAGCAATTTCACCTCTGTCCCATAGCGCATTTCCTTATTGATAAAAGCAGGTATGCCAAAAGTTATTTTTTCCTGCTCACAATCTGAGATAAGCTGTTGGTAACGGTCCTCAAAAATATGCAGCGCCAATTTTTCGGTAGGAAAAACCACCATTTCTAATGGAAATAAGGCTAGGGTTACATTCATAATCGTTTATTTTGATACAATATATAGGCAAGATAATTAATGAAAAAGGCTTCGCCAAATGCAATTTGCAAAGTTTTTTAGGAATTAAATCTGTAAAACTATTTTCTATAGTAGCTTTGCGCATTTGTTAAGAGCTTGTTCAATTTAAATTGATTTTCAATTGTTTGAGGTTCTGGCTAAATATAAAATTTGGAGAATATCGATATTGGCCAAAATTTAGACTACGCCACGCCCGCCTACCGGAAAGACAGGGTTCACAATCCCGATAGCTATGGGGATTGAAATCCTACAAAGGTCAGTTTAAACAATCTCTAAAGTGACTAATTAACAACACCATGACCCATAAAGACCTACTGAGCATTGCCCAAGAATTTGACAGCCCCGTGTATGTATACGACGCGGCGCTGATTGAATCCCAGTACAAAAGATTGACAAATGCCTTTAAAAAAGTGGAAAACCTGCGCATAAACTACGCGGTTAAGGCACTTTCCAATATGGCAATTTTGCAGTTATTACATGAGCAAGGCGCGGGCCTGGACACCGTTTCTGCCCAAGAAGTACGTCTAGGACTGCAAGCCGGTGTACCACCTGAAAAAATCATTTTTACGCCCAATGGCGTTTCTCTGGCCGAAATAGAACAAGTTGCAAATCTGGGCGTGCAGATTAATATCGACAACCTTTCCATACTGGAGCAATTTGGTACCCGTCATCCCAAAACTCCCGTCTGTGTGCGTATAAATCCGCATGTAATGGCCGGTGGCAACGCAAATATTTCTGTGGGTCATATAGATAGTAAATTTGGAATTTCCATTCACCAGATTCCACTTTTGCTTCGTACTGTCGAAAACACGGGAATGCACATTAATGGTATTCACATGCACACCGGCAGCGATATTCTGGATATTGATGTCTTTTTATACGCGGCCGAAATCCTTTTTGAGACTGCAAGTCACTTTGACAATCTGGAGTTTCTGGATTTTGGGAGCGGTTTTAAAGTGCCTTATAAGGAAGGTGATATCGAGACCAATATTGAAGAACTGGGAGATAAATTGAGTGTCCGTTTTAACGCTTTCGCGAAAAGTTACGGCAAACCCTTGGAACTGGCTTTTGAACCGGGCAAATTCCTGGTAAGTGCCGCCGGAAAATTTTTGGTAAATGTCAACGTAATAAAACAGACTACTTCCACCGTTTTTGCCCAAGTGGACAGCGGTTTCAACCACTTGATCAGGCCCATGCTTTACGGTTCGCAGCACCACATTCACAATATCTCCAATCCTACTGGCAGGGTGCGTTTTTATTCCGTGGTGGGATACATTTGTGAGACCGATACCTTTGCATCAAACCGCCGTATCGCAGAGATCACAGAAGGGGACATTCTCGCTTTTGATAATGCAGGCGCCTATTGCTTTTCTATGGCCAGCAATTACAATTCACGATATCGCCCCGCAGAAGTGCTGTTTATAGACGGAAAAGCCCAACTTATCCGGGAGCGGGAAACTTTTGAAGATTTATTGAGACATCAGATTCCGCTTCGCGCGAAGAAGGAAGAATCGGTAGAGAACGGATAAAAATCGGGTATAATGACCTAAAAATAGACAAAAACGCCCCCGATTTCGACAAGTAATTGGGGCGTTTTTTTGCGTCAATAGCGACTTTAGTTTGCAACCAGCATTCTCAAAGACTCTACATCCCTATCGGAGACCAAACGGACCACATACATTCCGGAATTCAACCCATCCGTTCGCAATATATTCACACCCGATTTTCCCGTTTGAGAAAGAACAAGTTTTCCTGAACCGATCTCCATCACCGAAATACGTATCTCCGAGGTCACCGAACCCGGAATATTCAACTGAACAGATCCATTTTTTGACGGATTCGGGTATAATAAACTCCTGCCAGAAGCTGCGATAATAGCTTCAACGCCCAAATTGGTCTGTGCTTCAAAAGCGCCGATATCCCGCCTTCCGGCAAAAACCAGTTCCCCGCGCTGGTCAGGGAAAGTATCAATAGGGTTTCCTAAATTGAAAGCAGGTGAACCATTTAGGAGCGCGTGGGTCTGTGTAAAACCGCCATTATTCGCCAGGGAATCGATCATGGGATCCAGTGGGTTATCAAAAGTGCCCACCAGATCGTTTGACATCGCAGGGAAGACGGAAAGGCTATCCTCACCGATAAGGTTATAATCCGCAGAAACAAAACCGTTCTCCCCGGCAAGATTATTCCCTTCCACCGCCGAATTTAAAGCAACGATGGAGTTTTTCAAAGTCGTTGTTGCGGCAGATGTCGCGTTATAAATTGCCCCGCCCGCACCATTGGTTTTGTTAAGAACAAGTGTCGAGGCATCTATATAAAAGCTGCCCGCTTTGTTATATATGGCGCCGGTATATAAATCAGCGGATTCGAAATTTTCACTTCCTAATGTAATATTCCCAGAAATGGTTGTTGTGGAAATATTGATTAGCGCAGCGTCGTTCCAAATGGCTCCACCTTGGTTAAAAGTAGAGTTATACCATTTAGTCTTTAAAAACACTGGAAAAAGCATTCAAGTAAAAGTCATATCCGGTAACGGATTTAATAATTTGATTTTCAGCGCTTTCAATCAGTTCCTCTATTTTAATCTCCAAAGACTCCAGGTCCTCATGGA
>JBDNGW010000611.1:0-3958 GCA_041689735.1 Leeuwenhoekiella sp.
CCATTTCTATGGGTTCTTTTGCCCAGCAACTGCGTTGAAAATACTCGCCATAGCTACGGCTATGTCTGCGTTTTTCGCCTTGTTGATGAACAAAATAACTGCCTATAATTCGGTCACTTTATTTCTGAACAGATCCTAAGATTAATCCTTAGGCTTTTACTAACAGGCTCGACAACATATATACCGTATTTTTGCAAATTATTACTCTATTTTATGGATTTAGCGAAAGTAAGACTAGTTGTGAGCGATATGGATGGCACACTGCTCAACGAAAAAGGAAAAGTAAGTGATCGTTTTTTTAAATTATATGAGGATTTAATGACGCTAGATGTGCATTTTATCGCCGCGAGCGGAAGACAATATTTCAGTATCATAGACAAGTTAAAACCAATAAAGGATGGCATCACCGTTATTGCTGAAAATGGCGGCATATTGCAGCGCAAAGATGAAGTCTTACTTACCATGTTGCTTGATAAAGCCACCGTAAAAATACTAATAGAGAAAATTAGGGATCTAGATGACGCATATATTGTACTCTGCGGAAAAAAACAAGCGTATGTTGAGTCTGATAACTCGGACTTTTTGTCAATTTTTCCGGAATATTATGTGAAATACTCCCAAGTAGATGACCTTCTTGAAGTGATCGCTGAAGACGAGTTTTTTAAGATCGCCGTTTATAGCTTTAAGGGATCAGAAAACTCTACGTATCCCGCTTTTAAAAAGGATGAAAAAAAGATAAAGGTAAAAGTTTCCGCTGAAAACTGGCTTGACCTTTCCTGTAACGACACCAATAAAGGCAATGCCCTAAAGCACGTGCAGGAACTACTGGGAATTACCAAGGAAGAGACCCTTGTACTGGGCGATTACAATAACGATCTGGAAATGATGGAACAGGCTCACTTTAGCTATGCCATGGAAAATGCGCATCCCAATGTCGCACAAGCTGCGCGCTATAGCACAAAAAGCAACTGCGAAGAAGGTGTGGAAGAAGTGCTCGCAGAACTTATTGCGGCAAAGAAAAAGGCGCTAGCTTCCAAAGGCGGTTAATACTAAGCGTCTTTTGCCTCCATTATTTCTGTGTTCGCAGAGATAAATCCCTTGCCAGGTGCCCAAATTTAGCTTTCCATTGGTTATTGGTACGGTAACCGAAGCGCCCATGAGTGAGGCTTTAATATGCGCTGGCATATCGTCTGAACCTTCAAAAGTATGGATGTAATAAGGTGCGTTCTCGGGTACCATTTTATTCATGTGACTCTCAAAATCAGTACGCACACTTGGATCCGCATTTTCATTTATTGTGAGTCCGGCGGAAGTATGTTTGATAAAAACCTGTAACTGCCCCGTTTTTATTTTAAAAATTGCGGGAAAGTTGGTTGTTATTTCTGAAGTTATAAGATGAAAACCACGGCTTCTAGCCGCGAGTGAGATTTCCTTTTGAAAGAATTCCATATAAAAATTGAGCTTAAAGGTCTAAAATCGATAAATTCGTATCAAAGATTGGCTATTCTGACAAAATTATGATTGATACATTTTTTTCAATTTACGCAAATTATTCAAGAATTTAAGCAGTTGGTCTTACAAGCCTTTCAGCTTCTAAAATCAAGATAAATATGGCGTGATTCAAAAAGAGAGAACCTCAGGAACAATAAAAATTAGACAATACTTTTCTTTTTACTCCTTTTATTGCGACGCCTATTGCAAAGACGATGGTCACTTGATCCTTGAGTCTTTTTTGATTAGTAGGCTGCAGGCCGAAATGGATCATTTAAAATCTAGATCTTCTAACTTGAGCGTATCGCAAGTATCCCCTTTACCATAATGACTCCCAGAATAAAACGCTCCTTCACCTACTTTTTTAAGTAAAAAAAATAGAATCTGAATTGATTCAAAAAAACTGCCTAGGCAATGCATTACCGTAGCTACCACACAAGCTCACTTTGATAAACAGTCGAAAACTGACAAAAATCGCTTCCTACAAAAAAACTCCTTTGTAATCTTTTTTTTGTCAGATTCGAGGCTGAACCTTAACGCATTTTTTCCTACTTCAACATGAATATACATGTTGACCGGCCGTGGCTTAGTCTACTGTATACACATGATCCGAGAACATTGCATTGCACCGTTTTCGCCAATAAAAAAGAAAACACTACAGTTTATTTTAACATAATTTTTTCATATTTAATAGAAAAATCTTGCTCTTGGTCGTAATTAATTTATCATTAGGCGATAATTCTGTCCTAATGAATTGCAATTTTAAGTCTATGTTGAACAAAATTACTTTAAATCAGGGAACGCTCAGTATCCTTTTCTTGCTCTTACCATTACTTTACAGTCCCAGCGTTAAAGCGCAATGTGCCGGTAGTGATGTAAGCGTGAGCAACTGTTCCAAAGAAAATGATCAATTTGTAGATCTTTTTGATGTTTTGGGGGGAACCCCGCAATCGGGTGGCACGTGGAGTAGCAATGATCAGGATAGTGGTCTTGACGCTGTTACCGGTATGCTGGACACCTATGAAATTGTGACCGGAGGTGTTTTTGAATACACCTATTCCATCAACGGCGACAACAGTTGCGCAGATAATACAGCGGTGGTAACGCTCACGCTTGGTTCCTATGCCGGTAGCGATAACGACAACGCTGTAGTATGTGCAGATACGGAGCTCATAAATCTATTTCAGTTTTCGGGAGGTGATCCCAGCCCAACCATAGATGGAACATGGAGTTCGTTGACTTTACCAGATGACGTACTGAGCGGGGCAAACAATAGATTTTTAGATGTTTCTGGCGTGTCCCCGGGAAGATATGATTTTATGTATACCGTTCCCGCTTATGGCAATTGCCCGGCCACCACGAGCAGTGTGTCACTTGAAGTGGCGAAGACATCAGATTCGGGAACATCCACTGAGCCCGTTCTTTGTGAAAGCGCTGATCTTTCTGCCTTAACAAACTATAACCTGCGCGATGCACTTACAGGAGAGGATCCAAACGGAACATGGTCTGACACTTCGACTTCTACAACCAATGAAATTTCGAATCCAGGAGATTCACGTATCAATATAGAGCGACTGAACACTACTTTCGGTCCCGGGACGTATTCTTTTACCTATACGGTCAACCCCAATCAGTCCAACCTGCTCGGTCAGCGCGACCACGATCAACATTTTAATAGAAGATGTGATTGATTTTTCCAGTATCGCCATTAACCTTACCGTTCCAGATGACCAGCAAGATGCCGTTTGCGTTGATGCGCTTCCCATTGAAGTTAGCGCAACACTAAATGTAGATATGGCAATAGTTCCGGACGGAGATTATGAAATTACCTATGAAGTGCGTGGCGGTAAGAATGCAGGAACAGAAAGCCTTACTGTCAATTTTGTGCAGGGAAGAGCCGATTTTGACATAAATCCGGAGTTTTTTACCGCTGCCGCGGAAGTTGTTGTGGAAGTGACACAAATCATAGATCCAAATACACAGAATAATTGCCCGGTTTCCTTGGATGGGGTAATGGACGGTTTTACGATCAACCCGCTTCCAGACCTTACAGACACCAACATGTAAGTTTCAGAACCGATCTGTTTTGGTGAAGACCTAAATGTTTTGTTGACCGATATTGACAATTCAGCAATAGAACTCAAAGATGGAACATATACCATTACTTATAATCTTAAGTCACAAAATAATGTTCAAACTGAATCAAATACCATAACGGTGACCGGCGGGAATGCAACATTTGTAGCTTCCTCCAAACTTGTGCAAATAACGGGCGCGGCAACTCTTACCATTACCGAAATTACCGCTGGGGATGGCTGTACAATACAAGCTGACCTTTCCCATTCATTTACGGTTACACCTCGACCAGATGCTGCCGGTTTAACGGTTGATATTCCTGCTACCTGCGAAAGTGAACCAGTGGTTGTAAATCTAACCAGCGGCGGGGATGCAATTATTGCCGATGGAA
>JBDNGW010000612.1:0-12476 GCA_041689735.1 Leeuwenhoekiella sp.
CGTTCTGCGCCCGTCTTGGGTCGGACTCCCACTCTTCCAGATGCTTTGCAAATATCTCTGTGGCACGCTCTTTAAAATCCATTGGTTTTTATCCACAAATTACCGCTTTTATTCACAATCTGGAAATTTGTCGTACACCCCTTTGGATATGATCAGAAAACTGAACACTCATTTACACATCCCCACAGATGTGTTGATACAGGATTATTGAATTAATTAGGGCAAAAGTATTAAAAACAATATTGTATGCTGATTGTTTTTATAGTCGCTTAAAAAAGAGTCAAGTGTATTTTTGCAAAACTTCAATTTTAAGATTTAGCATCAAATCGTTGCGCTTACCAATCTCGGGGGGTTTATTTCCAATAAATACAATTATTTCCTCCCATAAAAAACCCCTTAAAAAATTTGTGGAATGTTATCTTTAAAGATAACTTAGCGGAATGATTCGAAAAATAATTTTCCATGAGAACCACTTTATCGATTTTTACCAAAAACAAAATCAAAAAGTAAAAGGAAAAATTCAATATGTTTTTGAATTGATCAAACAGGTTGATCGCGTTCCTGAGAAATTCTTAACGCATCTTTCTGGAACAAATGGGCTCTATGAAATTCGAGTGGAATATCAATCCAACATTTATCGGATTTTTTGTTGTTTTGATACTGGACTGCTTGTTGTTCTATTCAATGGTTTCCAAAAGAAAACCCAAAAAACACCGCAAAAAGAAATTGACAAGGCAGAACGTTTAGAGGTTGTTTAAAGTCAATTCAAACTGATTTTCAAAGGTTTGTGGTTCTGGCTAAGTATAAAAATCACAGAATATCGGGATATTCTGCGGTTTTTAGACGACGCCATGGTTCACAAAATCCTGTAAATCAGAAAGTAGTCACTTTAAACAAACTCTTAATGAAAGATTATTTTGAAAGTAAAAAATAACTGTTATGGAAAAATATAAGGATATACAGAATTTTGATGAGCTTATTGAACTGGAACACGGAAAAATAGGAACAGCAAGCCGAAATACCTACGAAGAAGGCGCTCAAATGTTTATTGTAAGTGAAATGCTCAAAACAGCGCGCAAAGAGGCTAACCTAACCCAAGAACAGCTTGCGGAAAAAACAGGGACAAAAAAAAGTTACATATCAAAAATCGAAAATGGAAAAGGAAATATTCAGTTATCAACGCTCATCCGAATTTTTGAGCAGGGATTAAATAGGAAAATTGGACTGACTTTTTTGTAAATGGAAGGAGGAAAATTATAAGGGAGGAAAAGCAAATAAATACTCTTCAAATAGAAAAAGTAAAAACCATAAATTAAAATCGAAAATATATCTGAATAGAATAATCCAAAATAAATGATAGACTCATTGGATATTTCAAAGACAAAAGTGAATAAAAAATGTTTATTAAGCGATTATTTGTTCAATTGAGAATGTGCTTTTAGCCAAAGTCATTTAAAAATGTAATATTCCCACTCTCAAAAACCTAAACCCTACATGCAAACCCGCACCATTTTCTCCTCCTTCCCACCCATTTTCCTCCTATTTTTTACCATTTTCTGCCACGCCCAACAAGCGAACCTTATCGCCAACGGCGAAAAACTCACTTTGATTTCAGACGATTATTCCTTTACCGAAGGCCCGGCCAGTGATAAAGCGGGCAATGTCTATTTTACAGATCAGCCGAATGACCGTATCTTAAAATGGGATGCTGCCAGCGATACAGTGACTACATATATGCAACCTTCCGGCAGATCTAATGGTTTATATTTTGACAATGATGGCAATTTGCTTTCGGCGGCAGATGAAAAAACGTCGCTGTGGCGCATTGACAGTGATAAGAATGTAAGTGTTCTGGTCAATACTTTCAATAACAAAAAATTAAATGGTCCTAATGATCTTTGGGTTGATCCCAAGGGCGGTATTTATTTTACAGATCCTTATTATCAACGCCCGTGGTGGACGCACACCAAACCGGAACAAGAAGCAAATCGTGTCTATTTTTTGCCGAAAAACGCCGAAAAACCGCAAATTGTTGCCGAAAATCTACAGCAGCCCAACGGCATTATTGGCACGCCAAATGGTAAAAAACTATACGTTGCAGATATTGATGACCAGAAAACCTATGTTTATGAGATCAGTAAAGACGGCCAACTCAAAAACCGCAAACTTTTCGCCGAAATGGGTTCTGACGGGGTGACCATTGATAATCTAGGCAACGTGTATCTTACAGGTGATGGCGTTACGATTTTTGACAAAAACGCAAAACAAATCCAGCATATTGATGTGCCGGCAGAATGGACAGCAAATGTTACTTTTGGCGGCACAGATCAAAAAACTCTTTTTATTACCGCTTCTGAAGCAGTCTATACCTTAAAAATGAATGTTCACGGAGTGCGGTGGTGATTTTTTTAACCTGAACCTGCCTTTGCCGGTAGGCAGGTTTATTTCAGGTTCTCATGTTAGTTGAATGGTCACTTGAATATGATTCTAAAATAAATATGTAAATTCGATTATGCGACGGTAGGAGCATGTACCTGCCTGCCGGTAAGGTAGGTCGAGAACCTTTTATCCTAGCGACTTCTTTAATAAACATAGGATAAAGAAAACTTCTCGATACATTTTTAATTTCCGCTGTCGCTTCAATTAAAAATACTCGAAGTGACAACATAATAACTTAGCAAAAAGATATATAAAAACTTCGGACAACCTACTTTATCCAAATAATCTCCAGAATTTTATCAATTCATCTGAAACGTACTCATTTCAGAAATTCCATCGTCGGTATATTTATATTGATGCAAGGTCTGGCCGCCTATCATCAGCAATTTATCTTCCATCGGAATCACATCAAAAATGTTCAAATCTTCCCTTTTTTCAACCAATTTTAGGGCTTTTGGGTCGGTTTTATCATAGATATGCAGACCGTGGGCGCCGTCGCTAACAAAAAGTTGGTCGCCGTGAATGCCCAATCCGTAGGGTTCTAGCATGTCATATTGATTCACGATAACTGGGTTTGCCTTATCGGAAACATCAATGACTTCCAAGAAACTAAGATCCTGGCCGCAGGCATTGCCGCCACGCACGGTAACATAGGCATAATTGCCTTCCACAACTACAGGATCACAACCAAAAACATGTTCTATTACAGAAACCGAAGTAGGATTATCCATATCTGTGATATCATAGATATGCATACCATTGGTGCTTCCTAAATACAAATAATCGCCTTGATTAAATATCGTTTCGACATTCCAATCAAGATACTGATTGCCGGTAACCACAGGATTTTCCTGATCAGATACGTCAAAAACCAGGAGTTGCCCTTCATTGATTATATATAAACGCTCCTTCACCACATTAAATCGTGCAAAAGAACCGCCTTGCCCGCTCCCGGAAAAGCCATCAGAACCATTTGCGGTGTTTACTAAACCACCATCTTCTGCGAAATTATAACGCACAATGGGGCGCAATTCCCGCGAATATTCCCAGCCCACCACAATCTGGCTAGAAGAATCAAAAGCATCATAATCTACCATATCAACATTCTGGGTGAACAAAGGCCACTCATAACTGTTATTCCCCAAGATATTTTCATAGCTTTTTAAATACTTGATGTCATTCATATTAGAAAGATCAAATAGCACGAGATCAGAATAACTGTCCACATAAAGAATGTTGTTTTTTGCTTCTATATCCCTACTACCGGGCACTTCCAAAAAACCTTTTTTAACCGGTGCATTGGGATTTGTATTGTCTATAATATGTATACCTGCGCCTATATCATTTATAAAAATGTAATTGCCGTACGCATAAAACTTTCCGGAGCTTTTAATGGGTTTGGGATCTCCAACTTCCAGTTGGTTAAAACTGGCGCGTAGATCGGCTTTTTCAATGACCATCGGTGTGGCGATGTTCTGCATTGCGTATTCTGCATTGTCATCATCCTTGCAGGCCAGAAAGGTTGTCGTCAATAAAATAAATAGTAGTAGTTTTTTCATGATGATGTTTTAAGGGTAATTTAAATTTATTTTTTAGAATTCTAATCCGTTGTAATTGCTCAGTCAGCAGATTTCAGAAATTCTCGTGGAACTCCTAATAGTTCTTGATAGCACGTACTATTTGGACAATCGTCATTTAATTCTGTGTGTTCTGCTATTCTTAAGGTTACGTTTTTTCCTCCTTCATCCGTTCCTTTGTAAATTTCTCCAATCTTGAAAGTTCGTTCCTTTATCCCTACAATACCACCAACCATTACTGTAGTTGAATATTCAGAAATGAATTCAAATTCAATTTCTAAATTGTCATTGTCAGCACTACATGAAATTATTCCCACAGTCAGAATAAAAAGGTAAATCAATTTTTTCATAGCACCTTGGTTTTTTGGTAAGTGATTTGACATTCGCTTTAAACAGATTAATATCTTTCTGTCTCATTATTAGTTTATAGGTTTTGCTGAACTTAAAATTTTAATCGCAAGTTCTTGTTGCTGTTCGGTCAATTCCCCCATTGCCCTCAATGACAAGGGAATTTGGCCATTTAAGTCATCCAAATATTTGTTAAGATCGTAAATATAAAGAGCGGCAGTAGTATAGTCAGGGCTTTTTGATCTAAGGATTTGTCTTGAAATTTCATCAATTACATCTTCCTGGAGATCATATTTATCCAAGTCCACATTCTCAAAAGGTCTCGTATAATAACCAGAATCAAATTGAAAAGTCAATGTCGAGCCTTCCACATTGCCTACATAGGAATCATAGCCCTGCAATGCTACCAATTCGAAATCTGGAGGAAACAGCAATTCGTAACCGCCTATTTGAATTGGTTTAAAACCGGAATAATCAGAATTTTGAGAAATAGCGTCATCTTTATTGCAACCCAAAAAAACGATCATTATCAATGATAGGAAAAAAAGTGCATGCATTTTCATAATACATTCGTCTTTAGGTGATTCATCTAAAGAGTAGATGCAGATTTTTGCAAAAGGTTGCGTCAGTAAATATTAAAATTCCGAAAACTACTTTTCAGGCTTCCGCCGAAGACAAAATATTTCAATGCTGCCAGTTTGTCACAACTTCCATTCGTTGTATCTTTGCCGCTTGTAAAAAAGTGAAGCATCGGTTTATGGAAAAGATAATAGATGAAAATATTCAAGGGCAGACGCTCGAGCTGGAACGTAACGAGACCAATTCTAAGAAGCTTTTTATAGAAAGTTACGGCTGCCAGATGAATTTTAGCGATAGTGAGATCGTCGCTTCCATTCTTGCCAAAGAAGGTTTTAATACGACCCAAGACCTTTATGAAGCAGATCTGGTTCTTGTAAATACCTGTTCCATTCGCGATAAAGCAGAGCAAACGGTGCGCAAGCGCCTGGAAAAATACAATGCAGTAAAAAAAGACAATCCCAAAATGAAAGTCGGCGTGCTGGGCTGTATGGCCGAACGCTTGAAAAGTAAATTCCTGGAGGAAGAAAAAATCGTGGATCTCGTCGTGGGCCCAGATGCCTATAAAGACCTGCCCAATCTCATCAAAGAGGTCGAAGAAGGACGTGACGCCATTAATGTGATTTTATCTAAAGATGAAACCTACGGTGATATTTCGCCGGTGCGATTGCAGAGTAACGGTGTTTCTGCTTATGTAAGCATTACCCGCGGCTGCGACAATATGTGTACTTTTTGCGTAGTGCCCTTTACCCGCGGCAGGGAACGTAGCCGTGATCCGCAGAGTATCGTGGAAGAAGTAAACGATCTTGGAGCAAAAGGTTTTAAGGAAATTACTTTATTGGGTCAAAATGTGGACAGTTACCTATGGTACGGCGGCGGACTTAAAAAGAATTTTGAACGCGCTTCAGCAATGCAGCAAGCCACTTCGGTGAATTTTGCCAATCTGTTATCGCTCGTTGCAGAAGCCCAACCAAAAATGCGCGTCCGGTTTTCTACTTCCAATCCGCAGGATATGACGCTTGATGTGATTCACACCATGGCTAAATATCCCAACATTTGCGACTATATTCACCTGCCGGTACAAAGTGGTAGCGACCGGATTTTAAAGAAAATGAACCGCTTGCACACGCGTGAGGAATATTTCAGTTTAATAGACAATGTGCGCAAAATCATTCCCAATTGCGCGATTTCCCAGGATATGATGACCGGTTTTCCCACCGAAACCGAAGAAGATCATCAGGACACGCTGAGCCTCATGGAATATGTGAAATATGATTTCGGGTTTATGTTTGCCTACAGTGAGCGCCCGGGAACTATGGCAGCAAGAAAATTCCCAGATGATATTCCGCTTGCGGTAAAAAAACGCCGCCTGGCGGAAGTAATCGCACTCCAACTGGAACATTCTTACCACAATACCAAAAAAATGGTAGGACAAACCGTAGAAATCCTTATCGAAAAAGAATCTAAAAAAAGCGATGCCGAGTGGAGTGGAAGAAATTCGCAGAACACCGTGGCGGTATTTCCAAAAGAGCATTATAAAGTGGGCGATTTTGTCATGGTTAAAATAAACAGCTGTACAAAATCCACATTACTGGGCGAGGCCGTGGGGTACAGTCAAGCCCCCTAACCCCCGATGGGGGAACGCTCACTCGGTCGGAAAACAAAAACTTTTGAAGGGAGGGGAAATTTTCCTAGTTGGATTGAAAAAACCCAATCATAGCATAATAATCTTAAATTTATGATTCAAGCTTAGATGATGATATTTAAAAGAAAGTATAATTTAATCACGTCTCCGTTCCCCCTTTGGGGGCTAGGGGGCTTCTAGGGCCTATGGAAAGCGTACAAGCAACCAAGCAGCGTTTTGGTATAATAGGGAACGACCCTAAACTTAACCGTTCTGTGGAGAAGGCGATTCAGGTGGCCGCGACGGATATTTCTGTGCTGGTGAGTGGTGAGAGCGGTGTGGGTAAAGAGAGTATCCCGCGTATTATTCATTCCCTTTCGCATAGAAAGCACAATAAATATATAGCTGTAAACTGTGGTGCCATTCCAGAGGGAACGATTGACAGTGAACTTTTTGGTCATGAGAAAGGGGCTTTTACGGGAGCTACCGCTTCACGTAGCGGTTATTTTGAAGAGGCCGATGGTGGAACCATTTTTCTCGATGAAGTAGGTGAATTACCGCTGCCTACGCAAGTGCGGCTTTTGCGTGTGCTTGAAAATGGCGAATTCTTGCGTGTGGGTTCTTCAAAAACCCAGAAAACCGATGTGCGCATCGTTGCCGCGACCAATGTTAAGATGTCTGAGGCCATTGATAAAAACAAGTTTCGGGAAGATCTGTATTATCGGCTGAGCACGGTGGAGATCCACTTGCCACCCTTGCGCGACCGTAAGGATGATATTCATCTGCTTTTCCGCAAATTTGCTTCAGATTTTGCCAATAAATATAAAATGCCCACGATTCGGCTGGAGGAAAACGCAATTCCATTACTTTTAAAATACCGCTGGGGCGGAAATATACGGCAGCTGCGCAATATTGCTGAGCAAATTTCTGTTTTAGAACATGAACGAAGCATCGGTTTTGAGAAGTTGCGTGCCTATTTACCAGATACTGGATCCAATCTCCCGGCAGTTGTAAAGCGCAAATCGGGCGAGAGCGATTTCAGCAGCGAGCGTGAAATTCTGTACAAGGTGCTTTTTGACATGAAGGGAGACCTCAATGACCTCAAGAAACTGACGCTGAAACTTATGGAAAAAGGCACCGGCGAAGCAGTGAAAGAGGAAAACAAATCGCTGATCAATAAAATCTACCGAGAGGATTCAGAAGATGATTATGAAAGTGCCGAAGATATCACAGAAGTGCTTCAACTTCCGCAGGAATCAAAAAAACAACAGGAAAACGGAAGCGACAAATACTCCTTTGCCGAAGATGTAGAAGAGGAAGAAACCTTATCCTTACAGGAAAAAGAACTGGAACTGATTATGAAATCGTTGGAACGGCACAGTGGCAAGCGCAAAATGGCGGCCAAAGAACTGGGAATCAGTGAACGCACTTTATATAGGAAAATTAAGCAGTATGATCTGTAAATCCCCTCCCCCCAGCCCCTACCTCTCCGGCAGGCAGGCCCGAAGGGGGAGCTTGCAAGCTTATAGAAAATAATATTTAGGTTGCTGAATAACGGCAAAAAAATATTTAGAACCTTAAAAAATCACTTTTTGAATAAAATCAAGACTATCTGTTTAATGAGTTGCCTACTTTTAGTTGTGGGTTGCAAGTTTTATTCCTTGAGCGGAATAAGTATTCCGGCAGGCACTGAAACTTTTCAGGTGAATTATTTTCAGAACAATGCCCAGCTAGTAGAACCTGGGATAGAACGTACATTTACATTTGCGCTACAGGATCTCATCCAGAACCAGAGCAGTTTGAGCCTGGTAACCAATGGTGGCGATCTGATTTATGAAGGCGAAATAGTAGATTATTATATCGCCCCACAAACCGCGACTTCAGATAACATAGCTGCCCAAAACCGACTAACCGTCGCTGTAAACGTGCGCTTTATCAATACCAAAGTAGAGGACGGAAGCAAAGATTTTACCCAGCGATATTCCTTTTTTGTAGATCGGTCGGCCAGTACGCAATTTGTTGGAGGGGCACTAGACGATGCGCTCGCCGAGATTTATGAGCGTATTACACAGGATATTTTTAACGATTCGCTGGCAGACTGGTAATTTATGAACCTAGAAACCTTTACATACCTTCTGGAACATCCTGAGCATATTACCTCGGCTCAAACGGTCGATATGCAAGAGGTTGTGAACCAATTTCCGTTTTTTCAGCCGGCGCGGGTGCTTTATCTCAAAGGTTTAAAAAACCAGGAAAGTTATAAGTACAATAAAGAATTAAAGCGTGCCGCCGCTCAGACGCAAGATAGAAGCATCCTCTTTGAGTTTATCACCTCTTCTGTTTTTAATCAGAATGTCATAAGCAGCCAGATCAAACAGCAAGAAGACACGTTATACAATATGACGGTCAATGACGCGCTGAATGTTTCTGAACAAGTGGAAAGGGAAGAACTGCAAAAAGCAAATACCATTCTGGACCCCGATTTTTTTAAGCCTAAGGAAATCGAAAATGAAGAGGAGACGAAAAAAGAAACTGAATCAAAGCCGGAAGAAATCCTAGGCACCGGAAAACCGCTTGATTTTACCAAAGATGAGACCCATTCCTTTAGTGAATGGTTAAAAATGACCTCCTTTAGCCCGATAAATAGGGAAAATGACCAAAAAATAGAGGGAACTGAGGAAATTGAGGAAACGGATGTAAACGACGAAAAAGAAGATAAAATCGCTTCTGCCAATCCCGAGAAAAAACGTAAAATAAAACTCATTGACCAGTTTATAGCTAATAATCCCAAGATCAGGATGAAGGCCAAAGAAGAATTGCAGATCAAAAACATCCCCGAGCTTAAGAATGTGCCAGACGAGCACTTAATGACCGAAACGCTGGCACGGGTATATGTGGAACAAAAAAACTATAAGAAAGCAAAACAAGCTTTCAAGATTTTAAGTTTGAAATATCCAGAAAAAAGTGGTTTCTTTGCAGACCAAATTCGGGCAGTAGACGAATTACAAGATTATAAAAAATAACCGATTATGTTTTTAATATTTTTAGCACTCATCGTGATAGTGGCATTTTTGCTTATCGTGGTGATTATGGTACAAAACCCAAAAGGTGGGGGATTATCTTCATCATTTGGTGGTGGAGGTTCACAGCAAGTGGGCGGCGTTAAAAACACCACAGATTTTCTTGATAAAAGTACCTGGGCGCTGGCTGTGCTTTTATTGATTCTCATTCTAATCTCGAATGTCACTATTTTTGGCAGGGGAGATTCAGCCGAATCAAAAATCATACAAGGGACTGACGTAGAAAACATAGTCCCCAATGCTCCCGCTCAGCAAGCCCCAGAAAATATAAGTCCGTCAACAACGGAAGACAATACCGACAATTAAATGACAATTTTGTCGTGTTAAATTATAGAGACCGCAAGTATGCGGTCTTTTTTTTGTCGTTTTGTCAGCAATTGGCCTATGGCATAATTTCTGCCTTTTACCTGATAAGAGTATAAAGAAATTGTTCAACCAAAAAAATAATAAAACAATGGGAGTAAACATTAAACCACTTTCAGACCGGGTCTTAATTGAACCTATGGCCGCAGAGACCAAAACAGCTTCAGGGATCTATATTCCTGACACCGCTAAAGAAAAGCCACAACGTGGTAAAGTCGTAGCAGTGGGAAGCGGTAAAAAAGATTATGATATGACCGTTAAAGAAGGGGATACCGTTTTGTATGGAAAATACGCCGGTACCGAACTTAAACTGGAAGGTGCAGATTATCTGATCATGCGTGAAGAAGATATTTTGGCCGTAATATAAGACCATATATTACTTCTGATAATTAACCAGTTCATATTTAAAGAAACTTCCGCAGAGCGGAAATAAAACAAACCAAAACAATGGCAAAAGATATAAAATTTGACATCAAAGCGCGCGACGGTATTAAACGTGGTGTTGATGCGTTGGCAAATGCAGTAAAAGTAACACTCGGCCCAAAAGGCCGTAACGTGATCATCAGTAAATCATTTGGCGCACCACAGGTGACCAAAGATGGTGTGGGTGTTGCAAAAGAAATAGAATTAAAAGACCCACTGGAAAATATGGGTGCACAAATGGTCAAGGAAGTTGCTTCCAAGACCAGTGATCTTGCCGGTGATGGTACGACCACAGCAACCGTTCTTGCACAAGCGATCGTGACCGAAGGTCTTAAAAACGTAGCTGCCGGTGCAAACCCAATGGATTTGAAGCGAGGTATAGACAAAGCCGTTGCTGCAATTACCAAACATTTGGAAGAGCAAACGATAGAAGTGGGCAATTCTTCAGAAAAAATCAAGCAAGTAGCTTCGATCTCAGCCAATAATGATGACGTTATAGGTGATTTGATCGCAACTGCTTTTGGCAAAGTAGGTAAAGAAGGTGTGATTACCGTAGAAGAAGCAAAAGGTACTGACACATATGTGGATGTTGTAGAAGGTATGCAATTTGACCGCGGATATCTTTCTCCATATTTTGTGACCGATAGCGAAAAAATGCAGACGGAACTGGAGAATCCTTATATCTTGCTATATGACAAGAAGATTTCTTCCATGAAAGATCTGCTTCCTGTATTGGAGCCCGTGGCACAATCAGGCAAGCCATTGCTTATCATTGCAGAAGATGTAGATGGTGAGGCTCTTGCGACACTTGTAGTAAATAAATTGAGAGGCGCGCTTAAAATAGCTGCCGTAAAAGCCCCAGGCTTTGGTGACCGTCGTAAAGCAATGCTTGAAGATATCGCTATTTTAACCGGTGGTACCGTAATAAGTGAAGAGCGTGGCTTTTCTTTGGAGAATACCACAATTGATATGCTGGGCACCGCAGAGACCGTAACTTTAGATAAGGATACGACCACTCTTATAAATGGAGCTGGCAAAAAAGAGGATATCAAAGGGCGTGTAAATCAGATTAAATCTCAGATCGAAACGACTACAAGTGATTATGACCGTGAGAAATTACAGGAACGTTTGGCTAAATTAGCTGGTGGTGTTGCCGTACTTTATGTAGGTGCAGCTTCTGAAGTGGAGATGAAAGAGAAAAAAGACCGTGTAGATGATGCCCTTCACGCAACCCGCGCAGCGGTAGAAGAAGGAATCGTTGCCGGTGGTGGTGTAGCCTATGTACGTGCTAAAAAAGCACTTGCAAACATAGAGACTGTCAACGCGGATGAGTCCACTGGTGTTCAAATCGTCTTTAAAGCGATTGAATCACCATTGCGCACCATCGTTGCCAATGCAGGTGGCGAAGGTTCTGTGGTTATTGCAAAAGTAACGGAAGGTGAAGGAAACTTTGGTTACGACGCAAAAACAGAAACGTATGTGGATATGCTAAAAGCAGGAATTATCGATCCTAAAAAAGTAACAAGGATCGCTCTTGAAAACGCGGCTTCTGTTGCTGGAATGATCCTTACTACAGAATGTGCCCTGTTTGATTTCCCCGAAGAAAACGCAGGCGGAGGCGGCCAAATGCCCGGAGGAATGGGCGGCGGCATGCCAGGCATGATGTAAGCTAATTATATTCAGATCCCGATAGCTATCGGGAGAATTTATAGAAAAACCACTTCATTGATTTGAAGTGGTTTTTTTACGTCTAAAAACGCAAAGAATATCCTCTACATTTTCCTGCAATAGAATTATGTAACTGATGCAGCAAGCCTCAAGGACTTTCTTAAAATAAAATCTGCGATAAGCTTTTTGTGTATGAAGTAAACCTGATAACTTGAGTCTACATAAAAAAATCGTTGATATCTATAAGTTGTGAAGCAGTACTTAGGCTTTGTTCAGAAATAAAATGTACAGAATTGGCGATGTTATTTTGTTCAGTAACGAGGCAAAAAACGCAGCTATAGCCTTAGCTAAAGCGAGGCTTTTTAACGAAGTTAATGC
>JBDNGW010000613.1:0-7843 GCA_041689735.1 Leeuwenhoekiella sp.
CCGTTTCTACTTGTTCTTTTGCTCGCCCACTGCGTTGAAAATACTCGTCATAGCTACGGCTATGCCTGCGTTTTTCGCCTTGTGGTCAAACAAAATAACTGCCTATAATTCGGTCACTTTATTTCTTAACAGATCCTTAGTATAACCACGGATTCGCTTTACGACTATGAAAATATTCTGGCTTCGCTGAAATGGGAAACGCGTTTTAACGATAAAACCACTGTAGATTTTCACCTCAACACCACACATTACGGCTACGATATCCTGTTTAACGGCGATACGAATGCCGATTTTAATTATGGCTACGCTGTAAATGAAACTCAAATTAAGACCAACATTAACCATACACTCAACAAAAAACATAAATTACAGTTTGGGCTTTCTACAAAATTATACGGGATACAGCCCGGCGAGATCAACCCGGGAGATCAAAAATCTGATGTCCAGCCGTTGCGTATCCCTTATGAACGGGGACTGGAATCTGCACTCTATTTTTCCGATTCGTATAAAATGAACAAAAAATGGCTTTTTGACCTCGGTTTTCGGGTTTCTGTGTTCAATGCGCTTGGCAGTACCACACAAAATGTTTATTCGGAAGGAAGTCCTAAAAACGACGCATCAATTATAAAAACCCAAACTTATGATGACTTTCAGCTCTTTGAAACCTATTTTACGCCAGAATTCCGAATCTCTGGGCGTTATTTTTTACGGAAAGCGCTTCCATTAAAGGAAGTTTCAACAGTTCGGCACAATATATCCACCAGTTAACGAGCAACACAACCGTCTCCCCCACCGATATCTGGAAACTTTCAGATAGTAATATAGAACCGCAGCGTGGCAATCAATATGCGCTTGGTATTTATAAAAATATTGATTCCAAAGATCTTGAGATCAGCTTGGAAGGTTACTATAAAACCATGAATAATATTCTGGATTATAAAGTGGGCGCAGACCTTACCCTAAATGAAAATATAGAACAGGAACTCCTGCAAGGAACCGGTCGCGCTTATGGTGTTGAGTTTTTGATCAAAAAGGAAAAAGGGGATTTTAATGGATATTTTGGATATACCTACGCACGTTCAGAATTAAAACTGGATAGCGCGATACCGGAAGAAAATGTCAATAATGGGGGATATTTTCCGGCAAATTATGACAAACCCCATGATTTTTCCCTGGTTTCCAATTACCGATTGACCAAACGCTTCAGTTTCTCGATGAACTTTGTCTACCAGACCGGGCGCCCCGTTACCTATCCTACTGGTAAATTTATTTTTGCCGGGCGGGAACAGGTAGTTTATAGTGACCGTAACCAATTTAGGATCCCCGATTATTATCGTCTCGATCTGGGGATCAACATTGAAGGGAACCATAAGAAAAATAAGCTGGCACACAGTTTTGTGAATATTTCGGTGTATAATGTGTTTGGGCGCAATAATCCGTATTCCGTGTTTTTTGTGACCGAAAACAATGAGATCAAGGCTTTTCAGACCTCTATTTTTTCGATCCCCATTCCCACGATAACCTATAATTTTAAATTTTAACAGGATGAAAACGATAGCCCGCTCCGCCATTTTATTGGTTTCCATCCTAATACTGGCAAGTTGTAGAGATGAAATCCCCTTGGATACATTTGATTACGAAAATTACCTTGTGGTGGAGGCAACACTTACCAATGAACTGAAACAACAGGAAATCAAACTATCGCGCACTACACAATTGGATACTTCTTTTGCCAATCTTGAAAACAATGCTGAGGTTTATGTAATGGTAAACGATAACATACGCTACGATTTTGAGCAGGCGGAAGATGGTTTTTACCGTTCCAATGAAGCTTTTAGCACAAAAAATGGAGATAATTATCAACTCAATATCAATACCGAAGCAGGAAGATCTTACATCTCTGCGCTGGTTAGTCCGAACGATTTACCTGATATAACCAACTTCTACGCGGAGCGCGTCATTAACGCTAATGGTGTCGAGGGAATACAGGTGTATATGGATGTTCAAGGAAGCAGTGGCAGCACTTTCTTTAATTTTAAATATGAGGAAACCTATAAAATAATCTCCCCCTTCCCCTCTCCAGTAGATTTTGAAATTACAAATTATTTTGATCATCCCATAGATGGCATTTCTTACGAAGTGGAGACCCGTGCTAACCCTAGACAGGAAACCGTTTGCTATTCTACCGTAAAATCATCAGGTGTAAATTTAGGTAGTTCTGGATCTTTGGATGAGAATAAATTATTGCGGCACCCTATACTATTTATACCTGCCGATTCACCCAAAATAGGTGTGCGTTACAGTATTTTAGGTCAGGTTTACGCCCCGGGACAGTCCAGTTATACATTTTACAAGAATCTAAAGGAACTTAGCGGTAATGATGATTTGTTATCTCAAAAACAACCTGGTTTTATCGTGGGGAACATCTCTTCACTAACTAATGCAAAGGAACAGGTTTTAGGATTTTTTGACGTGGCGTTTCAAACCGAAAGACGCATCTATTTTAACTTTGAGGACTTTGAATTCTTGGAACCCCCTTACTTTTATTTATGTGAACTGGATTATTATGACTATAACGATAACATTACAAGCGATCTGACGCCCAATCAACGGCAATTGCTATATTCATTTTTACAAACAGGAAATTATAGAATTTACTCAAGAAGCTTGCCCCCCAGTGATAATAACTTTGCGATAATAACAGATTATTGCAGTGATTGCACGCTCTATTCATCTAACGTAAAACCAGCATTTTGGGAAGATTAAAACTGTTTCTTATTGGTATTTTAATGCTAAACCCGCTGTTTTTTGTCAACGGACAGACAACGCTTGCTGGTAAATCAACATTAGAGCAGACCCATTTAGACATAAATTCTGCAATCCTTTTCAGCGGGCAGGACTTATTATATCGCGTTGTTGTGCAGGTCGCGCAACAGTATCTTAGTAAAATAGCTTACGTAAGTCTTGTGGATGATGCCGGAAAAACGTGGTTTCTGGATAAAGTGGCCATCAATGATCAAGGAATGGGATCAGGTAATTTCACTTTACCCACAGATGCCAGAACAGGGAACTACAAACTATTATCCTACACTTCGTGGTCTAAAAACAATAAAAAAGCAGCTAATTTCAGTCAGGATCTTCTGGTTATAAATCCCTTTATACCTCTTAAAAACGAGCAAACCAATTCAACAGCGGAAGAAGCGTATACGATCACTAAAGAAGAAAATTCAAAAGACATTACAGCGGGAAACACTGCCATAAACATAGTCTTAAATGCGCAAACCTATCGCCCAAGAGAAGAGGTTACTGTTGTTATAACAGCAGAAAATTCAGCTTTTGAAGGAAATTATGTACTTTCTGTACGACAAGTTCCCGCAGCGCAATCAAATCAACTGCTACAAGCTTCTTTTATAGATCAAAAAGTGGAAAGTGAAATGTATATGCCTGAAGTTAAAGGGGAGTTGGTAAGCGGCACCATTATAGCTGAAGGGGATTCATCTGCTGTTTCAGGACAGCTTGTTTCTTTGTCCATATCTGGCGAAAAATCTATTTACAAACTCACCGAAACCAATCCAGATGGCAGGTTTATCTTTTTGATTGATCAGCCGTATGACACTTCAAAAGCAATTATACAGGTTCTCGATAAAGCATTTAATTATAGCATAACCGTTGCTGAAAACCTTCCGGATCCGGCAGAAAAACTGAGCTTTAAAAAGGTGATCCTTGATCCTTCCCTTGCCAAATGGATTACCGAGCAAAGTATAGACCTACAAATAGAAAACGCCTACAAAGAACTTCCCACCGCTGCTACCGACAGTATAGAAAATCAAAAGTTTTACCACCCTTTCGCTACGCGCTACATCCTTGACGATTATACGCGTTTTCCCAGCATGCACGAGACTTTTATAGAAGTGATTGAACTGGCCGCAATGCGTATAGATGCAGATCAAGTGCAAATGCTGGTCTATAATGCGGACCCAATAATTAAAAGCGAACTCAATAAACTTGATCCATTGGTACTGATTGACGGAATACAGATTCAGGATTTTGCACTGGTGGCCAATTTAAAGCCTGCGCGGGTGGCTTATATTGATGTGGTAGCACAGCAGTACCGGTATGGCCCAAAGATTTTCGGTGGAATAATCGCCATAAACACCAAAGAAAACGACTTTAAATTGCCTGAAAACAGCCCAAATATGACCGATTTTGAGTTATTGAGCACAATAAAAGATAGCGGATTTATCAACAAAAACTACCAAGATAAGTTTAATTTTAGCCGAATCCCGGATTATAGAACGCAATTGTTTTGGAACCCACAGATTGCCCTAACAACACAGCCGCAGCAGATCTCATTTTTTACTTCAGATAAAAAAGGGATCTTTGAGATTGCGCTGACCGGCTATACTATTTCTGGAGAAAAAATAAAGGTGAAGAAAACCTTTCGTGTTTCAATGGAGCAATAAAGTCATTTTTCTTTTCTAAAGGTAGAATCTCCCTTTTTAATATGTGAAGTTTCCTCTTCAATTGTATTTTGAACGTCTTCATCTTCCGGCAGAAACTCTATAAAGTTTCCATTTTCGTCAAAATGACGTAGAAATGGGTCATTTTCTTGATTATATTCGGGTTTTTCCCATTCATATTTGGTTGGTTTTGGGATTTTTTGTTTGATGAAAAACGCCAAAAACAATCCGCTTAAAAATCCACAAAGATGCCCTTCCCAACTCATACCCGGATCTAGCGGCATCGTCCCCCATACAAGGCTTCCGTAGAGAAAAATTACGATAAGCGATAATGCAATAAGCCGATAATGCCCAGACCAGATCCCCTTAAAAAACAGAAATGCCGCTAGACCATAAACAATTCCGCTGGCGCCGATGTGATAAGCCTCCCTACCGATACCCCAAGTCCCCAGCCCTGAAAATAAAAACAACAACAAAAAAACCTTCCACGCCACCGCTCGGTAAAAATAAAAAAGACCTCCCATAAGTACGATAAAAGGAATGCTGTTGTTATATAAATGCTGCAAAGTGGCATGTATAAAAGGTGAAAACACAATGCCCTGCAGTCCAGAAACGGTTCTGGGTAAAATACCATGCGTTGTGAAATCTTGATTAAAACGCAGCTCAAACCAGAATACGAGCAACATCGTAAAAACGAACAGCAACGGGTAAAGGATCACCCCGCGGGTAAATTCAAAATGTTCGGGCTTTCTAGAAGTCTTCATACGATTATCCATGCAATTAAGTTACCAAAAAAGAAATGGCGAAAAATTGTCATGGGCTAATTTAATTTAAATAATTTTGAGTCATGAATGCACCACTAGCAGAACGGCTACGTCCCAAAACCCTTGATGATTATTTAAGCCAGGAACATCTGGTGGGTAGCAACGGGGCACTTACTACTTCCATAAAAAAGGGAATTATTCCCTCTATAATTTTATGGGGGCCGCCCGGCGTGGGTAAAACCACTTTGGCCTCAATTATTGCAGAAGAATCCAAACGCCCTTTTTATACGCTGAGCGCAATAAGCAGCGGTGTGAAGGATGTACGCGAGATTATAGAAAAAGCAAAATTATCTGGCGGATTGTTTACCCAGAAAAATCCGTTGCTTTTTATTGATGAGATTCACCGCTTTAGTAAATCACAGCAGGATTCTCTGCTAGGCGCTGTTGAAAAAGGCTGGGTAACGCTCATAGGTGCCACTACCGAAAATCCCAGTTTTGAGGTGATCCCTGCATTGCTCTCCAGATGTCAGGTCTATGTTCTCAAACCTTTTTCGGTAGAGGATCTTGAAAATCTGTTGCAACGGGCCATGAAACAGGATTCCATTCTTTCAAAAAAAGACATAGTGCTCAAAGAAACACAGGCATTGTTGCGCCTGAGCGGTGGCGATGCCCGAAAATTGTTGAATATGTTCGAGCTGATCATTACCAGTGAAACTTCGGAAAAAGTGGTGGTGACTAACGAAATGGTGCTCAATAAAGTGCAGCAGAACACGGTGCTTTATGACAAGACCGGCGAGCAGCATTACGACATCATTTCAGCCTTTATAAAATCGATACGCGGGAGCGATCCCAATGCTGCGGTGTATTACCTCGCGCGCATGATCGAAGGTGGCGAAGATGTGAAATTCATAGCCAGGCGCCTTATTATTTTGGCTTCCGAAGATATAGGCAACGCCAATCCCACCGCGCTGGTCATCGCAAACAGTACATTTACCGCAGTGAATATCATAGGCTATCCCGAAGCGCGCATCATATTGAGCCAGTGCGTTACCTACCTGGCCACTTCTGCCAAAAGCAATGCGGCCTATATGGCGATCAATAAAGCACAGCAACTTGTCAAGCAGACCGGCGACCTTCCAGTTCCCTTAGCTTTGCGGAACGCACCAACCAAATTAATGAAAGATCTGGGCTATGGCGATGAATACAAATATTCACATGACGGTACCGGTAATTTTGTCGCGCAGGAGTTTATGCCCGATGCCGTAAAAGGAAAAGCCCTTTACATCCCGGGTGATAATCCTAGGGAGGAAGGGCTTAGTAACTTTTTAAAATCCAGATGGAAGGATAAGTATGGCTATTGAGTTTCTCTCAGTTTAAAGTTACGTCAAAATCAAAAAACTTTTGCTCCCAACTATTAAGCTATACTTAAATCATAAAGTCACTTCGAGTTTCCCGATTTTTCATCTGGATGTATCGAAAAGCGTTCTTATCTGAAATTTAACTGTCAGCAAACGTATCTAAAATTTAATTATCAAATAAAGCTTCTCAATACACCGTTTCCCTTCGCTATCGCTACATAAAACGCCATTCGAGGTAATAATAACCAATTAATTATTGAAGTCAGTTTAGAGAATTTACGTTAGATTAAACTAGAACCTTTGACTTCACTTTTTAGCTTTAAATTCCATTTTAATAAGACCTTGTACACCTTTTATTTCCCGTTCTACGGTAAACGTGTCACCTTGTAAAATACCCACACCTACAAATTCGCTGGTATTCACAAGAAAAGAACCGGCAGATGTTTTGCGTGCTTCGCCTATTTTAGAATCGCCTTCATAAAAATCAAAGCCAGAAGCAGTACGTTTAAGATTATAGCTTCCATCGGCACTAAAATAAACGTCAAATTCTTCTGCTTTTAGGCTATTTTCAATGGTTTTAGCCGGTTTTTGTGCCCCTTTTGCACTTTCCTGCATAGCGGTATTTTGCTGTGGTAAAGTATCAGAATTGGCTGTGGCTGTCGTCTTTGGATTTTGCGCTGCACGGGGAACTGCACTTACCACTACCGTCTTTTTAGTCGTTTGTTGAGACTGTATTGGCGTATTATTTTCTGTAGCATTTTCTGTAATTATTGTACCGCCCTTACTAGTGTTTTTTATGTTAATAACCTCATCAGAATAAGTGTAACCCAGTTCCTCAAGACCGGTCATAGCTTCGCGCATTACCTCATTATATGCACCTCCATATTCTTTTATCTTGCTTTTGCCTTCTAGCGAGGTATAAACCACTTCGCCCCTGCAATTCGCTAAAGTATACGTGAGGTTCGTTCCTAAAAAACCACCGGCTTCAGCTTCCATATTAAGGGTATTACAACCATTTGCATTCGCATCAGAGGGAAGTATTTCACCGGCGATATAGGCGTCAAACCCGTATTTTTTGAACAAAAACTTGGTCAGGTTATTTATTTTATATTGATTGGGTTCCTTTTGAAAACTGAATTGTTGCGGTATGATAATATACTTATATTCGCTTAAATCTTGCGCTTGCACATGTAAAGTGAGGAGCACTGCACCTAAAAAGGTAATTATATTTTTCATTTTATTATTTTGAATTGATTATAAA
>JBDNGW010000614.1:0-3087 GCA_041689735.1 Leeuwenhoekiella sp.
ACATCCTTATGCCTAGCTTATTGCTCATTTAACCGCCAGTCATAATCCATAAAACTAACTTTTGCATCCAAATCAACTTTTACGTTGCTGTATTTATTAATATAGGTGATCAAATCTCCGTTTAGGAAATCCTTTTTATACCAGTCAAAAATTTTAGATATTTTTAAGTGATCTTTACTACTCTCGTTTTTTTCAGAGTTAATAAATCCCGTGGTAACTTTCTGAAGTTGTTTTTCTAAATTAACTGCTGTATATGCTTCATTTAATAATTTTGGACAAGAAAAAGAGGCACAGTTAATGGCAAAGTGAATGCGTTGTTCGTTCATTTTACGTAAAATACTATTCTCAATGCCGCCGAGAGAAATCATTTCATCGCCTATTTTAATCCTTGCTTTTGTCCAGGGCCTGTCGATATCCTTAATGCTTTTTACCGGATAATTATTCAGTATCAGCATAATCGTATTGGCATTGTACGTATTTATATAATAGGCAAGTTGCTCTTCAATAGACCAAGATTTTTGAGGTGGATTTTCAGAAAGATAGCCAAGATACCTATCTAACTTTACTTTTTCCTTTAAAAAACCTTTGTAATCAACGTCGCCATCATCCAACACATATTTTTTTAATAAATTATCCCACCTTTTGTGATCTAAAATAGGGTTTGAAATTGCTTTAAGTTGACCGCTTTTTTTATCCCAATGCAAACCTCCATCGTCCAGCCCTGCCATTCCCAGCCAACCGGAATTCCCAAATTTTAAAAATCCAAACAACAACAGTAATAAACCTAGGAAGGAAAAGAGAACATATTTCATTTTTGTAGACATTTTAATAGGTGATTTTTATTGCAATTCCCGCTACAGACACATCATTGGTTAATTTGCCATACAAACTATAAATATTCTGTTTTACCTTTTTATTGGCTTGAACTGGAAAAATTTCAGGTATCATAATTATAAAGTAGTGGATTAAGGTTTCATTCTACCTGTATTCCGGATTTTCAAAATTCCATCGGGTACCGTCGTCCCATTCTTTCCGGGAATTCCCATAAGCAGGATAGCCTCCATTCGCCTTTAACATTTTGGCAAGGTGAAGTAAATTATAGGTCATGAAGGTGGTATTTTTGTTTGTGAATTCTGAATCAAATCCTATGGGAGGATCAATTTTTTCTCCGTTCCATTCCGTATCACCATAACTCGGCCCGGGACCAACTTTACCTATCCAACCCGCATCGGCCTGTGGGGGAATGCTGTAGCCCAGATGTTGAAGCGCATACAGAATTCCCATCGAACAGTGCTTTATACCATCTTCGTTTCCGGTAATAATACAGCCTCCGGCTCTTCCATAATAAACGTACTGCCCTTTATCGTTTTGGTAACCACTCATGGCATACAAGCGTTCTATTAATTTTGAAGCGACTGAAGAACGCTCCCCCAACCAAATTGGAGTGCCAATTACCAAAATATCGGCTGCAATTATTTTTTCGTAAAGATCGGGCCAATCATCTTTAGATTCACCTTCCTTGGTCATATCGGGCTGTACGCCTACGGGTATCTCATAATCTACCAGTTGAATCACTTCTACCGTTACGCCTTCAGATTCCATGATGTTTACAGATACATCCATTAAATCACGGGTGTGACTGTGGGAAGGTGATTTTTTCAAGGTACAGTTTACATAGATGGCTTTTAAGCCAGTAAATTCATTTTTCATAATTTTGGATTTAATATTATCATAAGTTGGTGAAATCTCTTTTTACCAACAGCTGGTTGTTCTTACTTTATTCTGGATTCAAATTACTCAATGCCAGAGTTTCTAAAGCTTTAAGCTTTTTATTCCAGTTAAGGTTGATCTTTTGATAAATCCTTTTTTTTAAAATGCGGCCCAACCAGTCTAATTCTATAAAGTTCAACACCTTAATCCCAGTAGTTGTTTCGTTCACTTTATCAAGAAGGATATAAAATTTATAATCACTGATCATGGGCAAACTGGCGGTATTTTCGGCATACACCTTATCGGCCACCAGTTCATTGTCTTCAATGGTTTCAAAATTCAATTTTTTATTACCAATAATACAGGTGTGCCGCGAGCCAATGCGGTTAACCTGGGTCTCATCATAATGGATCTCGGTTAAGGATTTATCCCAATGTTGCCGGTATTTAAAATTGCTTACCAGTTCAAAAACTTCACTTATGGGAACCGCTATTTCCCGTTCTACAATCACCTCTGCATTTTTGTCGATGCCTATTCTGGATTCTTTGGAAATTTGTTCTTTAAAATCTGTTTTATAAGTTGCAAGATCTTTGTAATAATAGGGCAGGATCTTGATATCGTATAGACTATCCAGTTTTTGAAAGCCGGAAGTTTCAGGGTTTATTTTGAATTGCTCCATACATGGATTCGATAACAAAAAATATTCATCCATGGGAACTTCATTTTTGAGAAGCCTATGGATACGATTTACATCCTTACCATATGGCTTTCTGATCTGCTTCACCTTTATAAAATCGAGCCTCCCGTAATGAACCAAAAACTTTATTTTAAGATTTATCGCGGTAGAACAGGCCCCACAATTACAAATACGCTGGTATTGATATCTGTGCAGGTGTTTTCGAAAGGCATTTAGCATTTTAGCAATTTGATTTTCCAGCTGAGGGAATCCCAAATTATCTTCAGTAAACATAAACAGCGCATCTCCTTCTACCTCGACCAATTTCATCTCCAGCACATTATTGTCCAAGAGGATCTCCAATAATTCAGAAACAATATGGATACTATGCTCTATAGCGGTATTGTCCACAAAACCTGAAAACCCGCTGATATCCGGTATAAAATAAAAGGCTTTTTTTATTAAAGTATCCATATATAATGTTGAAATTGAACTAGGTGTCACCCAAAAGCTACCCTCAAATTATAAAATATACTTAGAATTTTGCGAAATCAGCTTTACCTCTTAGGATCTGTTTAGAAATAACCTGCCCATTTCTATGGGTTCTTTTGCCCAGCAACTGCGTTGAAAATACTCGCCATAGCTACGGCTATGTCTGCGTTTTTCGCCTTGTTGATGAACAAAATAACTGCCTATAATTC
>JBDNGW010000615.1:0-5857 GCA_041689735.1 Leeuwenhoekiella sp.
AGATGAATACGACCAGGTGTTACCAGAGTCAAAATTCTGTACAATATTAGAAAAACCGATGTCGTTGATACAATAAATATCCTGCCATACAGACCCGTTCCATAGTTGCAAGCATTGGGTGGCTAGGGCTGCATCATTTACAAAAACAACAAGCCCTATATCTTCTGCGGTAGCATTGATCTTATTGCGCTGTTCAACATTGACACGCGGCGGCATAAAACCCTTATAATCCACATCATTTGATGTACTGCTTACCTCTAGCATTGCAGCACCACTGGGTTCTGTGGTTCCTATACCTACTTGTGCGGAAATTATTGAACTAGAAAATAATAGAAGTAATGTAACTTTTTTCATACGCTATGTTTAAAACATGCGCAGGTTATAAATCAATAAAGGTAAATTTGGATTTCGAATGTAGCCATTACCATTTCCCTAAAGCTATCATTCTTAATTAATTCGATATAGCCGGACAATAACCCGATTATCCGTTAATTTTCGTCCACATCAAAAGCCTTATCGGGATCTTTTTTCTCGTTATAATTGAAAAGCCCCTCCCCTTTTGCAATTACGGATGAAACCGTTGCGTCACCGGTAACGTTTACCACCGTTCGCATCATATCCAGTATACGATCTACCGGTAATATGATCCCGATCCACGCGGGATTGAGCCCAACAGATTGTAGCACGATAATAAGCATCACTAGACCCGCACTGGGTACCGCCGCCGAGCCAATGGAAGCTAACGTGGCCGTAAGAACAATGGTAAGCTGCTGCCCTAAAGTAAGATCTACCATGTGGAGCTGCGCCAAAAATACCACCGCTACCGCCTGATAAAGGCAGGTGCCATCCATATTTACCGTGGCTCCTATGGGAAGAACAAAACTGGTTATCTTTTTATCTACGCCCAGGTTATCTTCCACACATTCCATGGTAACCGGTAAGGTTGCGGCACTGCTCGAGGTAGAAAACGCCAACATCTGCGCGGGTCCCATTGCCCTGAAAAAACCAAAATACGATACCGCACGAACAAATATCTTGAAAATAAGAGGATAAATAACGAAGATCATTAATGCCAATCCAAGTACAACAGTAAGTGAATACCAACTCAAACCTTTAAATATTTCCATAACTTTACCCACGTCATCTCCGGCCATTTTACCAACTACACCAGCAAGAAGGGCAAAAACAAAGAAAGGAGCGGCACGCATCACAATATCCACCATTTTGAGGAAAATCTCCATGATTCCATCTACCGCTTTGGTTATGGGTGCAGATTTTTCATTAGGGACAAACAAAAGACTGATACCAAAGAATAATGCAAAGAAAATAACCTGTAACATCAGTCCATTATCACCCAGGGCTTGAAAAAAGTTTTCTGGAACCATATCCACAAGAGGCTGTAACGGACCAGATTCTTCGGATTGATTTGCGGAGGCCATTTTATCATTTACCGATACATCGTTTAATTCCTGTTTAGAAAGATCTGTTATTTCCTTGGCGCGCTCCATAAATTTGGGATCCTGCAAATAATTGACACCGTCCTTGATCTGTAAATTTTGGGAAGCCGCCCAGATCTCATAACCTATACGATTGTCTATTCTAGTGTTTTCATCGACCAGCTTACCGGGCTTAATAAGATTTACCAGTACCAAACCAACGGTTACGGCCAGTATTGTGGTGAGGAGATATGCCAGCAGCGTCTTACCTCCCATACGCCCCAAACTTGAAGGATCCCCTATATTCGCCACACCGTTAATTATTGAAAAAAGCACCAGAGGAACGGCGATCAACTTCAGTAAATTAATAAAAATAGTACCAAAAGGCGCGATCCAGTTTATGGTAAACTCGCTCCAACCTAATTGACTGGATAATAAAGCCCAGATAATACCAAGAAAGAGTCCAATAATAATCTGCCAGTGCAATGCTATTTTCTTCATATATGTATTTTATTTTGGCCTCCGGCGAAAAGTATTTTTGCTATGCGCTGTGACTAAAAATTGGATATTGTTTTTCCAAACCCTGAAATTGAACCTGAAATGCTCAAAATTTACCTTTTCGGAAGAATATTTGAATTGGTAAGCAAAATAACCAACTTTTTTAAAGTGGCAAACGTTCATCCCAAAAATAAAGTTCTGTTCTTACAAGTTCAACATGTTTGTTGAAAGCAGGATGCCGGGTATTTAAAATAAAATTGTTTTCAAACGGGATAACTGCTGACGGTACTTTCAACACGAGACTTTGATTATTTTCATACCAAAGTGAACCTAATTGCTGTAACGTGGGATACGCGCTAATATTTTTCCAATCTTGCGGCAATTGATTGGTATTTAGCGTCTCATAAAGTGCACCGTCGTCACTTATTGAGATGACCATAACCCTATATGCTATGGAAGGTTTTATAGCGCTGCGGTGCACGATAAGCTCAAGTGTGGAAAGCGATCTGCTACTGCCGGTATAAATTACAAATTCGCTTCTGTTATTCCAGCGATTTGACCTGCCGGAAGCTGTTAGCTCATGCGCATATTTAACAGGCGTAATCTTAAAAACCTCCATATTTTATAGAAGTTTATACATTGTCGCCGTGCTCAATTGCAGCTAGACGGTTATCAATAAACAAAACCCCGCTAAACGTAGTAAGAAATGACGCAGGTGCCTTATTGTCAAAAAAGAAATTTTCTGTAACCAGCCACTTAGAAAACACTTCAAAATCTCCAAAAACAGCCTTTCCATGCTTAAAAAGCGATAATAAAAGCACGATCTTTTCTTGTACGTAGTCTTTTATGGGCGTATTTTTATTTTTATAATTGCGAAGGGTTTTCACATTTACATTGAGCCAATCTGCAATATCCGCCTCATTAAAAAAAGCCATTTCCCGCAGTGTATCAAGAGAAGATAGACTTACGGTTTCTGTGTTCAAATAGCTCAAAACAGCGGTTTCATTTACCTGATCTGGTAATTTATCTGCAAGAGGATATCTTTTATCAACGCTTTTCATAATATTACATTTCCTCAAATTTAGGTATTTTTTCCTACTATTAAAAGTATTCTTACCTTTTTTATCACTAATCTTTAATTTTGGAGGTTTTGTTTATTAAAAAATAATCGGCAAGTACCAGAGCCGCCATTGCCTCCACAATAGGCACAGCGCGTGGCACCACACAGGGATCATGACGACCTTTGCCCTGCATTTCGGTCTCGTTTCCTTCTTTATCTATTGTTGGTTGGTTTTGCATAATTGTGGCTACAGGTTTGAAGGCAACACGAAAGTAAATATCCATACCATTGCTTATTCCGCCTTGAATGCCACCACTTAAATTGGTTTTTGTGCTTCCATCTTTATTGAAAAGATCATTATGTGCGCTTCCTTTCATTTTTGCACCTTCAAAACCGCTTCCGTATTCAAAACCCTTTACCGCATTAATGGAAAGCATGGCCTTGCCCAAATCGGCATGCAATTTATCAAATACTGGTTCGCCAAGCCCCACCGGCACATTTTGCAAAACGCACATTACCGTACCACCAATTGTATCTCCTTCTTTTCTGATCTGCTTGATACGGTCTATCATTTTTTTCGCGAAAGCGGGATTTGGACAACGGATGTCATTATTATCTATTTGATCAAAATCCAATTCTTGATAGGGCGTATCCACCCTAATATCGCCCACCGAATCTACAAAAGCGTTTATTTTTACATCTTTAAGAAGCTGTTTCGCAATAGTACCCGCGGCAACTCTACAAGCCGTTTCCCTGGCGGAAGAGCGACCACCGCCACGGTAATCACGCACACCATATTTTTGATCATAAGTATAATCAGCGTGCGAAGGGCGGTACGAGTCTTTAATATGTCCATAATCTTTCGATTTCTGGTTGGTGTTCACAATATGAAAACCTATGGGCGTACCTGTGGTTTTTCCCTCAAAAATCCCAGAAAAAAATTGAACGGAATCAGGCTCTTTGCGCTGGGTGACTATAGCAGATTGTCCTGGGCGGCGGCGCTGCATATCGCGCTCCACAAGATCTAAATCTACTGAAATCCCTGCTGGGCAACCGTCTATGATCCCACCGATGGCTTCCCCGTGAGATTCACCAAAAGTGGTAAGCTTGAATAAAGTGCCAAAACTATTTCCTGCCATAATTTTCCGATTTTAGTACGAAAATAAAAGCTTTTGACCAATAAATAGCCGTTTACGTATCCGAATTTTGAATAATACTGTAGAAAACATATTTTGAATATTGGCCAATTAATATTGAAGTAGTTATAAAGCTGTTCTTTAATGAAACCCAACAAATTAAATTGCAAAGTTGAAATTATCAATTTTTCAAACTTGCATTTGGAAAAATATGGTTTTCACAAATTGACCGCTTCTATAAAAAAATAGCGTATCAATGATATAAAAGCTGTCTTGCAATATTCAACCTGCCGATACTTAAGACCCGCTCAATCCCTCCAGTAATCGCATTACCTCAAAACCGGCTTCCGGCGGACACGGATTTTCTGCATTCCCTAAAAAGTAATCTACCGTGGCTTGAATTAAAGGCTGTTGAACGTATGGAACGGGATCAAAATGAAAAGTTTCTTTTTCACTTTCCGAATCTAAAACAATCTCCCCTGCATAAAAAGAGAACGTAATCGTACCCTCACTCCCATAAATGATGCATCGGTCTTTTTTATCTTTTTCGGCGACATTAAAGCACCACAAACCTTGGAATTGAACGCCATTTTTGAAGGAAACAATGCCATTTACAATATCTGCTGCTTTATAAGATGCGGCTTGATTATCTGAAAAACCCTGCATCGCTTCTATGGGACCAAAAAAATCATACATTAAATCCAACTGATGTGGTGCGAGATCATAAAAATAGCCACCTCCCGAAATTTCAGGATCAACGCGCCAATTTTCGTCCGTTTCAACAATAATATCGGACTTTAATGGCTGAAAAATTTCGATTTTCGCAAAGCGTACATTACCTATTGCATTCTTTTGTAAAAGCTCTTTTACTTTTAAAAAAGTGGGCAATTGCCTGCGATAGTGTGCGACTGTCAATTTTACTTTGCTATTGGCAAGTGCGTTTAAAAGTTGCTGCGCTTCATCGGCGGTGCGGGTCATGGGTTTTTCCAAATAAACATCCTTTCCAGCCTTAATTGCTTTGATTGTATATTCTAAATGAATGGCAGGTGGTGTGGCGATATAAACTGCGTTGATATCCTTATTTTGTAGCAGTTCATCAGCGTTGTCATACCATAATTGCACGTTATGACGCTTGGCAAAATCTTCGGCTTTCGCGGAATTTCGACGCATAACGGCCAGTAATTCTGAGTTTTCACATTTCTGAAAGGCAGGACCACTTTTAACTTCGGCGACATCACCACAACCTAGAATTCCCCAAGATATTTTGTTTTTTTCTGCCATATTTAAAATTATTTTGTTTGTTCAAAATCAACTGATTTCAACCTAATTATTCCAGATTGATATCGTTCTCGTAGTTTTACTATCCACAGCTTCAAAAACTTTAATAGGCAAAGGTTTATATTTTTTTATTATTCGCTGTTGCATAAATTTTTTATTTTATTAGCAACCTAGGTCAAATTCCTTAATGTTGCTTAATATTGGATTAAAATTAGAAATAATTCCATTTTACTAATAAATTATCAGAAACCAAATTATATCGACTACAATAAAAGGTCAAACTGCTTGAAAATATTTATACTTGAAAAACGCAGACCAGAGAAAATATAAAAGGGGAACCTCTTAAGTTAGAAATGATAATATAGTGATTTTTGAGAAACGAGACTTTAAAAACGGAGTTTAGCGCCACTACGGGCGTATTATAACAACAAAGTAACTAAATAAATGGA
>JBDNGW010000616.1:0-4623 GCA_041689735.1 Leeuwenhoekiella sp.
ATTCCTTGACCATTTAACCCATTAAAAATAAGCATATTATATGAAAGAGCACGCATTTTATCCCAAAGATTCGAGCAAAGATTTTAACATTATACTGTTGATAAACAGGATGTTGCATGGTTTTCTTGCAAGCACTAAGTAGTATCAATAATCGAAATGACAAAGCCCAATCTCAAAGGTGAGACGCTGTCATCTCGACAGAGCCACTTTTTCAGCGACAGTGAGAGATCATTTTCTGCCAGATAGTTTAGAAACAAAAGGGGAATGTTTACGGCGACAAAGAATTTTATAAAGATTTTGATTAATTTCAACTTACATGCATTAATCTGGTGTGGAACCCTGAAATAAATTCAGGCTGATGTTGTATTCGCATATTACATGAATACAAGACAATGCCATTATTATCCTTATAAAAACATCCTTTTCACCTTAAAATCAGGTCATTTATGGAGATAACTAGGCAAATAAAAAAGCGGCAAGTTTGAACTTGCCGCTTTTCATTTAAAACTATCGAAATAATTCAGACCACTTTACTTCTTCACAATTTGAATTTTGGAAGCGATAGCGCCTTCTTCATTGGTTAGTTGTAAGAAATAAATACCCTGAGCCATACCGGTCAGATCCATTACGCCCTGATCACACCAGGTCGTAGATCAAGAGATCTGGTCATGACGGCCGAACCGTTAAGGTTAAACAGCTGTCCTTTAAAAGTACCGCCATTGCCTTGAACGGCAAGGTTTATATAACCGCTTACAGGGTTAGGGTACATTTTAATATCAAGTTCTGCATTGGCCACATAGTTCATCTGATCTTTTATGCTGAGAAGAACTTCAACATCCTCATCGGTCAATGTGTTGATGACCAAAATACCATCAAGATCATAACCGTCTGCAGCTCCGTCTGTAAAATCAGCAGGATTGCTCCCATCGGTCACACGGATAAAGCGTGCGCTGGATAAACCACCATTCGCAAGGTCAACTTCACCATCACGGCAGATTTCGGTAGCGATCACAGACCAGCTTTCACCATCCAGAGAAGCTTCGATCATCGCTTTTTCAGGATAGGTTTCACAAGGTTGGCCCAGATCGTTAAAGCCGGTCTCCACAATAAGCAGATCATTGCCATCCATATCCATAACCTCGCAGCCCAATTCGATCACAATACTACCACCAAAGCCCAAAGAGACGTAGTTGTAATTATCATTTTCCGCAGGCATACCAAGTGCACGTTCCGGATTGGATCGGCTAGGTGGCAATGCATCGCCATCTTTTTTATTGCCCGGCAAGTAACTTGCTACAGACTCTCCGAAACATAGGGTAGGCGCTTGAATAACTTCAAAAGTTACGGTAAATGAATTTCCTGCTTGGCCGGTTCCGTTTTTACCGGAATAAGGCGTTGCGGTAATTGTGTTTTCACCCAGCGGAAATGCAATGGGCATATAAATAGCACCCAGATTACCATTAATGGTATATTGCGAGTTATTTTCCACCTTAAACCTTGGGTTGTCATTAAAACCAAATACCACACTGGAAACAGCAAGAATTCCAGTATTTGCCACAACGCTAAAACTGTTGTCCGGGTAATTATCCAGATTGATCACATCACCGTCATTTAAGGGACCGATCTCCTCATTGAGATCTGCGTTAAATAAGGTAAAGCTGGTTACCTCCGGCACCTCAAGCACCTCAAGCACCTCAAGACTTACCGGAATAATTACTAACGGGGTAACAGGATCGTTACTGCCTATAGAGATATTGCCAGCGTAGGTCTGACCACCTTCAAGATCTTCTGCAGAGAAGGTAATTGGGATTTCCACGCTATCTCCTGCCTCTATACTTCCCAACAAAGGTGGGGTGAAAGTAATCGCAAGGTTATTGGTTAGATATTCAGCATTGAATATTACCTGTAAACCACTTGTTCCACCTCTACCTTCAAGACCTACGGTGCTACTTGTCGCAAGACTTGAATCTACATTCTCATATTGCATTTTAATAGCACCATCAGGATATAAAATTACTTGAAAGGTCACGGGAGCAGGAATGGGAATAAAAGGTGGGAACCCAAAACCGGGCACCGCTTCATACTGCACGATGAAATACTCTTCGGTCGCGAGATAGAATACACCGGTCCCATTTTGAGGTTCCAGGTCAGTCCAAAGTGCAGCAATGATAGCATTAGGCTCTGCCACATCTGGTATTTGTGCATTGATGAAATTAACTCCTACCACTGGCGCAAAGGTCAAGAAGCCATTGGCTGCAATGGTCACATTGTCCTGAAAACTGCCAAAGAAATTAAATTCAAAAGGAAGATCTACAGACGCAATGCTATCTCCACCTACATTGACCAATTTACCGGACTCACTTATATCAATAAAATCATAAGCAGGGCCGCCACTGGCGTTCATAAAAGCAGGGCCTTTACGCTTATCACCGGCTTCTTTGCTTGTAATTTTAGCAAATTCAAACTGTGGATAGGATTCAGGAGCTGCATTTGCCTGATTTGTTGAACCAAAATAGGGCGGAGTAACTGAATAATTAAGCACAGAGCCGCCATTATTCGCAATACGGATAGATTCTGTTATGGAATCCCCTTTATTGACAGTAAGCGCGAGTGCTTCTGGCGTCACCGCAATAATCGGTGGGTCTATCCCAACACCGGTCAAAGTAACCGTTGCAGTAGCCATTTCAAAAGCATCGTTGCTCACTAGTGTCACTTCATCAGCAATGGCACCTATACTTGTGGGTGTAAATGTTACCCCAACTACAAGTGATTGATTTGGCTTTAAACTAATGGGAGCCATGGTATCAAGCACAAAATTGCTGTTTCCATTGGACAATTCGGAGATATCAAGCGTTTTACTACCGGTATTCTGGATTAAAAAGTCGGCCGAAGCGCTTTGATTTACGAACAGTCCACCAAAATCAAGTGTATCTGGCGTAACCACAATCTGAGGGAAACCGATAACGGTAAGCTCAAATAAAGTAGTTGGGCGACTAACTGGATCATTGCTGGAAACCACAAGTTCATCATAAAACGTCCCACCGTCAAGATCGGTCGCATCTAGGGTTACTGTAAGTGGGCGCGAGCCACCGGCGGGAACAACACCAGAAATAGGCGTTACATCACTTATAAATGAAGTGAGCGGCATACTTGGCTTTACAAAGCGCAATGCCAGCCCGTCTTTAATATAATCTGTGTTAAATGCGACCTGAGCCCCGTCTGTACCGGCAGCATTTTCTATGCCCACGGTAGCAGAATTAAGGAAAGGTGCATTTGCCACATCTTTATAATATACATCTATGTTTCCATCACTGTTCAATACAATCTGGAATGTAACCGTTGCATCGGCAGTACCGCTGTAAATGGAAGCGGTGGTCCACTGTACCACAAAACGGTCTTCAAAAGCCTGGTAGTGCACAGAGCCATTAAAATTCTGTGGCTCAAGGTCAGTCCACAAGCCTGCAACCATATTATTAACAGTTCCATCTGTGGGGATCTGTGCATTGGCATATGTTGCTCCACCTGGTGCTTGGAATGCAACAAAACCATTTGCATTTATAAACGCGTTGTCATAGGTTTCGCCATAGAATTCAAAGGGAAAGCTAATAGGAACTGTGGCCGTACCATCGCCACCTATTGTAGTGGTAATATCTGTTCCTGTTCCTGTAATGTCATTAAAGACATATACTGGACCTCCATCTTCATCACTATCTATCCAATTATAACCAAATCCATTGTCAGTACCTACACTGTAATTCACTTGGGTACCTTTGCGCGCATCTACAGCGCCTTTATCCATTTTGCTTTCGGCTTCGCCAAAATCAAGTATCTCCGTATTGTTAAGCTGAACATCTAGAGCTGCTAGCGCGTTTACTACCGCAAGGTCAGGGAAGGAAAAGATAAGCGGTGAATTACCGTCATTTTTCAGGGTAATTGTGCTTTCCAACATCGTTCCGGCATCTGTGGTTTTAAAAACCTCGGCGGGGTCAAGGATGGCGATCGGTGGGTCAACGCCCACGCCGTTAACAACTACTTGCAGTTCATTATTTTCCGGAGCGTCGCTGCTTACCGTAATGATTCCGTTAATACTTCCCATGGTAGAAGGGGCAAAGGTGACCACCACGTCAAGGCTTTCACCCGCGCCGATGGTCGCCTCTGCTGGCATTACGCTAAAATCTGCATTGTCGGAAACAATATCACTCACATTTAGGACATCAAGACCACTGTTGGTAATGGTGAACGTGCGTTCGCCCTCAGCACCCAAAAACACATTGTTAAAGAGTAAATACTCATCAGAAATGGCGATTTCAGAAACCTGTCCGCTGACTTCAAGAGTAGTGGCCACGCGTGCCTTTGGAGTAATGGGATCATTGCTGGAAAGCACAATATCCGTATCATAAACACCATTGGCCAAGATAGTACCGTTAAAGGTTACATTGATCTCAAGGGATTCTCCCGGTGCTACGGTGCCAGACGAAGGTTCTAGGGCGATATAACCCTTTGCCCCGCCGCTTAGTGCGCGCGTTAAAAATGCAAAGTCTACAGCTGTATAAGAAACACCACCATCATTACTTGCAAAATAGGTATTTGGCCGTATCGTGGCATCTGGATCATAGCCTTGGG
>JBDNGW010000617.1:0-6982 GCA_041689735.1 Leeuwenhoekiella sp.
AAATGAGGAAATGGTTTATTATTTAAGGAGATTGATAAATCGATAAGACCTTTATTTAATAAGATATAACTGTTTGCAACTTTTTACCGAAATTTTTTGGGCGTTCCCCTGAAAAAGGGTCGGGCTTTCCGCTACAATCTTTTTATTCGTTCCTCATAAAAAGGATTTCCACTTCAATCCCTAACGCAAGACTAAGTATAACGATAAAGGATGAGGATAAATAGAAAGCTTCATAATAGTTTTTTAAATCTAAGGATATTTGGGTAGAACCTGATTGTTCATTTAATGTTTTAAAGCAATCTATAAGTTGATATGACTGGTTTTCAAACATGCAACATGCAACCTGCAACTTTCAATCTTCAACATTTTCTAACCCTTTCCAGCCTTTTCCCTTCTGGTCGGTCTTTGCGTTTCAATCTTTTTATTCGTTCCTCATAAAAAGGCTTCCTCCCGGTAGGGGCAGGCAGGTTCACTTCAATCCCTAACGCGGAATTGGTTTTTAACTAAGAAAAGTTGTTTTTTGAGGTAAGTAGATAGTCGCATACTTTAATATCAAAAAGAATTATGTTCTATAGTTCCTCCCATTGTTTTCAAGGGAAGAGCCTGTGCCGAACTTGCTTCGGTATGCCGATAGGCGGAGGGGTTTTACTCGTTGTTTGCATAAAATAACATCTTCATAATAATGATTTACAGAATATTATTTAAATATAATTATGCATTTAACTAGTGACTTCTACATTCTGAATTGATTGAAATCTTTTCCAAAGTTTGAAGCTTTGGAAAAATAGAATTCAGCGCAACAAAAAATTAGCTTTCAATTTGTTTTAGAACTACTGAAAACTATGATTTTAGCTGAAAACCAGTCATTTTTGATCATTTTTCGACTAAAAAGCAAATCTGGTTCTTCTTCATGGTCAACTTTCAGCCAAAAAGCAAAAGGAAAGCTTTGGAAAAGTTTAAAACTTTTGAAAAGTCAAATCTCCCGTAATGAAAATTTAGCTTTTCAATTCATTTACATTTTACTAAAAAACTGATGATTTAAACTCAGAAATGGCCAATGCAATCATTTTTCAGCCACAAATCAAATCCGACTTTTTCTTTGTAATTTTGGCTTTGCAAAAAAACTTATTTTGGCCAAAATTGACACTATTGATGTAGGGGATTTCCCTTTGTTGCTCGCTCCCATGGAAGATGTGAGCGATCCGCCATTTCGCGCGCTCTGCAAAGAGCAGGGTGCAGATGTGGTTTACACCGAGTTTATCTCCAGCGAAGGCCTTATTCGAGATGCCGCAAAAAGCACCATGAAACTCGATATTTATGAGAAAGAGCGCCCAGTGGGTATTCAGATTTTTGGGGCCAACTTGGAATCCATGCTGCGCAGTGTGGAAATCGTTGAAGCTTCTGGGCCAGATATTATTGATATCAACTTTGGCTGTCCGGTAAAAAAAGTCGTTTCCAAAGGAGCCGGAGCAGGGATTTTAAAGGATATTGACCTTATGGTCTCACTCACCGAAGCGATGGCCAAAAATACTAAACTGCCCATTACGGTCAAGACCAGATTGGGCTGGGACCACGATTCCATTAAGATCGTTGAGGTGGCTGAACGTTTACAGGACGTGGGCTGCAAGGCTATCGCCATTCACGGTAGGACGCGAGCGCAGATGTACAAGGGCGAGGCCGACTGGGCGCCCATTGCGCAAGTAAAAAACAATCCGCGTATGCACATTCCGGTTTTTGGCAATGGCGATGTGGATTCTCCTGAAAAAGCCATGCAAATGCGTGATGATTATGGACTTGACGGGGCAATGATAGGTCGTGCAAGCATCGGTTATCCGTGGTTTTTTAAAGAAGTAAAGCACTATTTTAAAACCGGTGAACATTTGGAGCAACCCAGCATTCAAGATCGCTTGGATGCCGCCAGAAGGCATTTAGAAATGGCGATAGCTTGGAAAGGGGAGAAGTTGGGCGTTTTTGAGACACGCCGCCATTATACCAATTATTTTAAGGGAATCCCCAATTTTAAAGAATATCGTATGAAAATGGTAACCAGCGACGATGCTGTTGATGTTTTCGCCGCTTTTGATGAGGTAGAACAGCATTTCGCAGATTACAGTTTTGCCTGACCTTTAAAAAAATTGAGCTATGCCTTCGCCAAAAAAAATACTTGCGTATCCCCTGAGCATCATTTTTTTTACCGCTTTTTTTGGCTGTCTCGTTATTTTTCATCCCATACAGTGGTTTTGCCTGAAGGTTTTTGGCTATCAAGCACATAAAAAAAGTGTGGATTATCTCAACTTTCTGCTCATGCGCTCCCTTAATATTCTGGGAACGACCTTTCAATTTAAGAATCCTTATACCTTAAACCGTGACCAACCGTACATCATAGTGGCAAATCATCAAGGACCGTACGACATCCCGCCCATAATCTGGTATTTGCGCAAAATACATCCCAAATTTATCAGTAAGAAAGAACTGGGCAAGGGCGTTCCCAGTGTTTCTTTCAACCTGCGCCATGGCGGATCTGCGCTTATAGACCGTAATGATAATTTAAAATCTTTGAACACCATTAAGACCATGACTGAAACACTCAACGCAACAAACCGCAGCGTGGTGATTTTTCCGGAAGGTACGCGCAGTAAGGACGGTATTCCGCGTGCTTTTTCGCCCGGTGGCCTGATCACATTATTTACTGCAATGCCAGATGCTCTGGTAATCCCGCTTACCATTCATAACAGCTGGAAATTGATGCGCTGGGGCAGTTATCCCATAGATCTGGGTGTTAAAGTGCGGCATATCGTTCATGAGCCCATTCCGGTTTCTTCCATGCCAGTGCGCCAGCTTGTGCAAAAAGTACAGGAAGTGGTGTTGGTCGATTTTCCTGAAATTCGCCGCCGTGAAAGGGAACTACGAGAGCGCCCCGCCCAAAAAACCGATTCATGAAAGAATTATCAGAGAAACAAAACCAATTTGTGCATCGTACAGCCGATTTTGTCCAAAAAACCCTAAAAAATGCCGAAGGCGGTCATGATTGGTTTCATACAGAGCGCGTCTACAACAATGCAGTACATATTGCACAGAGCGAGAAAGTAGACCTTTTTATCGTGGCACTGGGCGCGTTGTTGCACGATATCGCAGATTCTAAATTCCATAATGGCGATGAAACCGTAGGTCCCAAAATAGCGCAGGATTTTCTGGATCGGCATAAGATCGAGAAACGCATTACCGATCACGTGATCGCGATCATTAAAAACATATCCTTTAAAGGCGGAAATAAGGCAAAAGACTTTAATTCTACTGAATTACAGGTCGTTCAGGACGCTGACCGATTGGATGCCATGGGCGCGATCGGCATCGCCCGCACATTCAATTACGGTGGTTTTAAAAACCGAAAACTCTACGACCCAGAAATCGAGCCCCAACTGAATATGGATGCCGAAACCTACAAGAAATCCACCGCGCCCACGATCAATCATTTTTACGAAAAGCTACTATTGCTCAAAGACTTAATGAACACCGAAACCGGCCGCAACCTCGCCCAAGAACGCCATGCATATATGGAAGGTTTTCTGGATCAGTTTTATAAAGAATGGGAGGGAAGTAGGTAGGTATTTTAGAGTATAACCAATCCATATAGACTCAGATTCGGTCTTTTGCAATGTCACTTCGAGTGTTTTTCTGCGAAGCGTGAGCGCAGTTGGAAATTGTACCTGACTTTGCCGGCAGGCAGGTCGAGAAGTTTTATAAGCAAAATCGGTAAACGAATACCTCACAGGTTTTAAAAACCTGTGAGGTTTATAGGTTCCGTAGGCAATGTACTTCTCAAGCCCAAAATTAATTAAACAGCAACCGCCCCCTCAAAGTAAAGAACGATAAAATCCTCAGGATTCAAAACTATGGAATTAATCGTTTGTCCTTGCTTATTGCTGAATTCTACCTCAAAAGCATTTTCACTCAATTGCTCAACTACAGTTCCTACTTCACCTTTAATAAGATTTTCATTAGGAAAAGCCCTTAAAAGTGCTACGACATCGAGTAATTTTATAAGGTTTACATTTTTATCCATTGGTATTTTACTTTAAGTAACACGTTATTAAAAAACCTGCAAATCTGTATACTGAGCTTGTCGAAGTATGTCGCCTCAGGCATCCTTACCGGTTTTAAGCTAAATCATCCTTAAAAACCCTAAAAGACCTACAAGGAACTTTGCATTTCGCTAGCGCTACATACAAAGAATACCTTGCAGGTCGATTATTTTCTACAATCCCTTAGCTCATAGGCATAAAGCATTCATTTCCAAATTTCCGAAAAGCCAAGCAAACACCTCCCCTTAGGGGAGGCTGTGGGAGGGGACTTACAAATCAAATTTAATCCCCTGCGCCAGTGGCAATTCCGTAGTGTAATTAATAGTATTAGTCTGGCGACGCATATAGATCTTCCAGGCGTCAGAGCCGCTTTCACGACCGCCACCGGTTTCTTTTTCACCACCAAAAGCACCACCTATTTCAGCACCTGAAGTACCGATATTCACATTGGCGATCCCACAATCGCTACCTTCCACGCTGAGAAAATGTTCCGCCTCGCGCAGGTTATTGGTCATAATTGCTGAAGAAAGGCCTTGTCTTACGCCATTTTGCAGATCAAGGGCATTTTCCACGTTACCGCTATATTTCATCAAATATAAAATAGGTGCAAAAGTTTCGTGCTGCACAATGGCATATTCATTTTTCGCTTCTGCGATTGCGGGCTTTACATAGCAACCGCTTTCATAGCCTTCGCCTTCCAGTACGCCACCTTCCACGAGAATATTGCCACCGGCTTTTACTACTTCATCCAAGGCTTTTTGATAATTTTTAACCGCGTCCTTGTCAATTACCGGCCCCACATGATTATTTTCATCTAGAGGATCGCCAATGCGTAATTGATTGTACGCTTCCACAACTGCATTTTTAACCTGCTCATAGCGCGATTCGTGCACAATAAGTCGGCGTGTAGAGGTGCATCGTTGTCCCGCGGTGCCTACCGCGCCAAATACCGCACCAATAACCGTCATTTTAAGATCGGCATCCGGGGTAACGATAATAGCATTGTTTCCGCCCAACTCGAGTAATGTTTTGCCAAGGCGTTCGCCTACTACCGCAGCTACTTTTTTACCCATATTTATGGATCCAGTGGCTGAAATAAGCGGAATTCTGGAATCTTTGGTCATCATTTCGCCAACTTTATAATCGCCGCTAATGAGGTTTGAAATTCCTTCCGGAAGGTTATTTTTCTTAAAAATGCGTGCTGCTATATGTTGGCAGGCCACGCCCGTTAATGGTGTTTTTTCCGAAGGTTTCCATACAGTAACGTCGCCGCATACCCAAGCTAATGCCGTATTCCAAGCCCAGACCGCTACTGGAAAGTTAAAGGCAGAGATAATGCCCACCACACCCAGCGGGTGATATTGCTCGTACATACGGTGCCCTGGCCGCTCAGAATGCATGGTGAGGCCGTGTAACTGGCGCGAAAGACCAACGGCAAAATCGCAGATATCTATCATTTCCTGCACTTCTCCAAGCCCTTCTTGATAGGATTTTCCCATTTCGTAAGAAACCAGTTTTCCCAGCGGTTCCTTTAACCGGCGCAGTTCATCGTTGAACTGGCGCACAATCTCCCCGCGCTGTGGTGAAGGCATTTTCCGCCAGGTTTTAAAAGCTTCTGTGGCGGTTTCTAAAACTTGATTAAATTCCTCCGGAGTGGTGGTTGTTACTTGAGCAATGGTTTTGCCATCTACGGGTGAAACCGAGTCAAAGGTGGCACCCTTATTATAGATTTTGGAACCTGTTGATGTTCCGGCGTTTTTAGTATTGATCGAAAGTTCTTCGAGTACATCTTGAAGATTGAAATTTGCTGTGGTGGTAGGCATAATTTTAAAGGTTCTTTGATTTTTAAAAAGTATTCTTGGGAAGTTACTGATTTATAGCGGTGAAATTCAGCCAAATCAGAACTATTCTTGAGCGACAAACTTAGGATCAACGGGCATTACCGTTCCGCAGTTCTCACAAGTGCGCAGCTTTTCGCTCGCGTAAAAATGCTTAAAATGCTTGAGAAAATCGGTTTCAATATCGTTTAATGGAAAATAAACTTCATACAATTTAGTATTGCAGTTGTCGCAAAACCATAAAAGTCCGTCTTTGCCTTTGAGGTCAACACGCTTTCGCTCAACAACAAGACCGATTGAATTTTCCGTACGCACCGGAGAATGTGGTACTTTGGCGGGATGGAGGTACATATCGCCTGGCCCCAGTTTCATGGTATGTTTTTCGCCTTCGTCTTGTATGTGCACTTCGATCTCGCCTTCCAATTGGTAAAAAAGCTCTTCGGTTTCGTTGTAATGGTAATCTTTGCGAGCGTTTGGGCCGGCTACGATCATAACTATAAAATCGTCCGCGTCTTTGTATAAATTCTTGTTTCCAACGGGCGGTTTCAGCGACTGCCGATTTTCTTCCACCCATTTATTGAGGTTAAACGGTTTCTTAATGGCCATAAGTTCAATTTTGATAAAAATAAGCAATTCGACGGCTGCTCAGAACTAAATGTTACGCTTTATGAAAGTATTAAGAATGTCCCCACCCAACCTCCCCAATGGGAAGGAGTTTTTTAAAGCGCGCAGTTTCCCCTCCTTGGGTCTTACATCCGACGAGTGCAGCAAGAGGAATGTACAAGGGGAGGATGTTCGCTTTTTTTTACTATTTTAGAGGCTTAATCCAAACCAAATGAAAAGATATTTTTACGCGCTAGCTATAACCTATACGCTTTTTGCCTGCAAGGAAAACCCTTCAGGAAATGTTGAAACGATGACTTCAACTCCAGAAACACAGCAAGATTACGTCCAGGATTTTGCCATTGTGATTCACGGTGGAGCCGGAACCATCCTAAAGGAAAATTTAACCGATAGTTTGGAAAAAGCCTACGAAGCCAAACTCACCGAAGCCATACAAAC
>JBDNGW010000618.1:0-2011 GCA_041689735.1 Leeuwenhoekiella sp.
AAATTATGGGTATAAAGGCGCGATGTTTCCCTGGGAGAGTGACGACACCGGTGAAGAAGCCACGCCGCCCTTTGCCCTCACTGGGCCTTTTGAGCATCATATTACCGCTGATATTGCCATTGCCTTCTGGAATTATTACCGCGTTACCCAAGATAAAAAATGGTTGAGAGATAAAGGTTTTCCCTTAATGAAAGAAGTAGCCGATTTTTGGGTAAGTAGGGTAGATCTCAATGATGACGGCAGTTATTCGATAAATAACGTCGTGGGCGCCAATGAATTTGCTCCCAATGTGAATGATAATGCATTTACTAACGGAGCTGCCATAACCGCCTTAAAGTATACCACTAAAGCTGCCCAAGAACTGGGGATTCCCGAAAACCCGCTGTGGAAAGAAGTTTCAGAAAACATAAAAATATTAAAATTTGAGGATGACACAACCAAGGAGCATGAAGATTATGACGGCGCCATTATTAAGCAGGCAGATGTAAACCTGTTATCTTTTCCTTTGGATATTGTGCGTGATAAAGCGGCTATATTAAGGGATTTAAAATATTATGAGCCTAAATTATCAATAGATGGCCCAGCGATGGGTAAATCGGTTTTTTCTGTGCTTTATGCGCGCTTGGGCGATAGGGGAAATGCGTATAGGTTATTTCAGGAAAGTTATGTGCCCAATAAACAGGCTCCCTTTGGCGCTTTATCAGAAGTTGCAACCTCAAATTATTCATACTTTGCCACAGGTGCCGGTGGCATGTTACAGGCCATTTTATTTGGATTTGCTGGCTTGGATTTCTCAGAGGACGGCATTGTTCAAAAAAATCCCATGCTGCCAAAAGAATGGAAATCATTGACCATAAAAGGCGTGGGGAAAGATAAAAAAACATATTATATAAATAAATAATACAGGGGCATAAATACAAGTAATGGAGATTTCCAAGAACATACATAGTTTTTATCAACCATTGTCCTAAATAACTTTACCCAAAAAGTTTTAAAAGTGTTTTATAAACCTTCTATTTACACTTTATTATAGAGATTTAAAAAATGATCATAAATACAGAACTGGAGCAAAAAGGGAATGAGTTTCCAAACGCGGTAGTACATGTACGCAAAGAAGTGGATACTCTTTTTTTTGAAACAGAGAACAAGGTCATCTTAGAGTTGACCATATTTAGGGATAATGTCGTACGATTTCGCTACGGAACACGGGGCAACCTACAGGAAGATTTTTCCTATGCCATTGACAAACAAGATGTACGTCTGGGTTATAGTGAGTTGGTTATCACCGAGGATGAGGTTTTTCATATCGTTACCACTTCAAAACTGGTCATCAAGATAGAAAAACAGAGCTTGCAGACACATATCCTAGACAAGAAAGGTAATATTATCAATGAGGATGAGATTGGTTTTCACTATGAGGAAAGCTTTCTTTATGGCGGGAATATCGTCAAAATGAGCAAAAAAGTGCAGGCAGGAGAGGGTTTTTATGGTATGGGCGATAAGCCCATGCATACCAATCTGCGCGGTAAGTGCATGCAAAACTGGGCTACGGACTCCTACGCTTTTGCCAAGGATCAAGATCCCATTTATAAATCGGTTCCTTTTTATATAGGTCTGAATCAAAAGAACGCCTACGGAATATTTTTTGACAATACCTTTAAATCACACTTTGACTTTTGCCAAGAACGGCTTGATGTAGCCAGTTTCTGGGCAGAGGGCGGGGAGATGAATTATTATTTTATCTACGGCCCCAGCATGGCTGAAGTGGTTGAGGATTATACGCATCTTACTGGAAAACCCGATATGCCCCCCATGTGGACTCTTGGTTTTCATCAGTGCAAATGGAGCTATTATCCCGAAGCGCGCGTAAAAGAGATCGCCAGCACCTTTAGATCGTTAAAAATACCTTGTGATGGGATCTATCTGGATATTGATTATATGGAAGGTTTTAGGTGTTTTACCTGGAACAAGGAGTATTTTCCCGATTCCAAAGGCATGGTCAAAGAATTGG
>JBDNGW010000619.1:0-3615 GCA_041689735.1 Leeuwenhoekiella sp.
ACTTCTGCACCGGGAATTTCTTCCTCAATACGCTTGGCTTGCTTATCCATTTTATTACCAAGAATATTACCTGCCGCACCACCTACGACCCCACCTATGACCGCGCCGAGTTCACCATTGCCACCGCCACCTACGTTATTGCCAATGACCGCGCCCAGAATTGCCCCACCGGCAGAGCCGATTACAGTTCCTTTTTGCTGATTGTTTGCATTTTTAACTGCCTCACAACCGGTCATTAAGACCAGAGTCAGGGCAAATGGTAGTATTGTTTTAACTATTTGTTTCATGTTGTATTTTTATAAAATTATTAATCTGAGATTTTAGTGAAATTCATATAAATCGTAAAAGGTTTTCCGTCAACTTGCAGCGTTTGTGTAAATCTTAGGGAGTCGTCTGTGAGATAATCCAACGCTATGCGATAGCCCTTGTCGTTCCTTGTGGAATTCATTTTTTCATCGGTTGGTTTTAACAAAATATCATAGCTTGTGGCATTTTTGACATCTGGGATCGTCCAGACAAAATAACGCTTTCCGGAAGAACAGTCTGTCCCAGTGATTTCATAATTTCCAAAATTATTATTTGGAATAAATCGCCAGATACTTCCTACAAAACATTCCGAGGACGCGTCGTCTAAAAGTTTTACATCATATACACCGTTGGCATCGCCATAATTGATGTTGTCTAAATTCCACGTTCCCTTAAGTGTTTTTTTTGAGTCCCTGACCACTTTACTGGGACCGCAGGAAAGGACAACTACTGCTGCCAGCATTATAAAAAGTATTTTTTTCATCTGTATTGAAGAAATTAAAGTGGATTAAAAAATTGTATTAATTATTATTTAAATAATCTAGAAAGAAGACTTATCAAAAAGAGTACAATAAAAATAAAGAAGAGAATTCTCGCAATTTCCTCTGCTCCCGAGGCGATGTTACCAAAACCAAAAATGACCGCTATTATTGCCAGTACTATAAAGATAACTGTCCATCGAAGCATAGATTTGTATATTGATTGATACCGCTAAAATATTGTGAGCATTAAAATCAGAGCTATTAGTTAATAGTGTTTAACTTTAAAATGTTAAAATAAGTTAAGCAAATGTGGTTATTTAGAGGATATTCACTCTTTGATTGAATTGAGTGGGTTACAAGAAAATAATCAGTAGATGTTAGATTAAGCCTGCCTTCACGGGCAAGCAGGCGCAGTCGAGATCTCATGACCTCTATATTGCACTTGCGGTGACATTTTCAATAAAATATTTATAATTATCTACCTACTCAAAATAATATATATCTAAATGTTTGGCAAAATTGACCTATTTTCTGGCTATTTCAACTATTTTTTGAATAAGATGATCGTCCAGTCCTTTTATTCTGCAAAAAATTAAGTATCATAAAAAAATAACAGCAACAATTTTTGGTGTGAATTACCACCTTTTTCCACAAAACTATCTCAGATATTTTAAAGCATACCTTTGTAGAAATCAAGAATGTCACGGCAAGCCTGACTTTGACATTCAGGTTGGCACAGGAAGTATGAATCTGAAAGTATTTTTTGTATTCGCGGCAAACTTAGGGGAACTTATCCCTGTTAAGGAATTAATACTTAGGATCTGTTTAGAAATAACCTGCCCATTTCTATGGGTTCTTTTGCCCAGCAACTGCGCCTGCCTTTGCCGGTAGGCAGGTTGAAAATACTCGTCATAGCTACGGCTATGTCTGCGTTTTTCGCCTTGTTGATGAACAAAATAACTGCCTATAATTCGGTCACTTTATTTCTGAACAGATTCTTAGCAAGATCTTCTATGGCTTGTTTCAATCTGTTTTTGGCCAAATAATTATCTTCTAGATTTTTCGCAAACGGGATAGGCGTGTCCAAGCTGGCCAGGCGCTTAACCGGTGCATCCAGATGCTGAAAACATTCTTCACCTATCCTGGAAGCAAGGTCTGCAATAAAACTGCCGGCCAGATTATCTTCGGTGAGCAAGAGAATCTTTCCGGTTTTTAGAACTGTTGTCTCAACCGCATCCCAATCTAGCGGCACTAAGGTGCGCAGATCAAGAAGCTCAACGGAAATTTCGGGCAATTGCGCAATTACCTCAAGCGCCCAGTGTATCGGCGCACCATAGGTGATAATGCTTAGTTGGCTTCCTGTATTCAACAACGCGGCTTTGCCCAGTGGCAGGGTGTAATACCCTTCCGGAACCTGTTGCCGTATGGTGCGGTAAAGCGCTTTGTGTTCAAAAAACAGCACGGGATTAGGATCTGCAATAGATGCGATCAGTAATCCTTTCGCGTCAGCTGGAAAAGCAGGATAAACCACTTTAAGCCCAGGCGTGTGGGTAAACCAGGCTTCGTTACTCTGGCTATGAAAGGGCCCCCACCTGCTCCACCGCCGCAGGGCATACGCAAGACCACATCTGCGGCCTGTCCCCAGCGGTAATGGCTTTTGGCCAGATAATTTACAATAGGATTAAAACCTGATGATACAAAATCAGCAAACTGTAATTCTACAATGGCCTTAAAACCATTTATGGCAAGGCCCATTCCTGTCTCGATTATAGCCGACTCGCAGATGGGTGTGTTGCGTACGCGATCCTTGCCAAATTTATCAACAAAACCTTCGGTTATTTTAAAAACGCCACCGTATTCTGCGATATCCTGGCCCATGAGTATAATCTTTTCATCGCGCTGCATGGCTTCTTCTAGTCCTTGGGAAATGGCATCTATAAATCGTATTTCATGCGTTGCGCCTAGAGGTTTTTCATCAATCGGTTCATAGGGAGCATAGACATCTTGGAGTTCGTCGTGGGTATTTGCAACTGGCTCACTTCTACCAAATGCGGTTCCCAAATTTTTATCTGTATTTTGGTGGATTTCATGCTCTAAATGGTCATTTTTAGTGTCATTTAATATGTTTTCCTGAAAAAGAAACTCTTTATAGTTGAGCACGGGATCCCTTTCAGCCCATAGTTTTATCTGTTCCTCGGGTACATATTTTACCCCGCTCGCTTCCTCATGACCGCGCATTCTAAAGGTTTCAAATTCTATCAATACCGGCCGCGGATTGTCGCGCATGCTCTGGGTAATTTCCCCGATACGCGAAAAAACTTCAATCACATTATTCCCTGCAATGCGATGCCCTTCCATCCCATAACCGACAGCGCGGTCTACTAAATGGGCACAATGGTATTGCTCGTGCGTTGGCGTTGAAAGTCCATAGCCATTATTTTCAATGCAAAAAAGTACCGGAAGGTCCCAAACCGAAGCGACATTGAGCGCTTCATGAAAATCGCCTTCACTGGTACCGCCCTCGCCCGTGAAAACAGCGGTTATTTTTTGCTCATCGCGCAGTTTGTGCCCAAGCGTGATCCCGCAGGCAACGCCCAGCTGCGGCCCTAAATGGGAGATCATACCTATGATTTTAAATTCTTGTGTACCAAAATGGAAACTACGGTCCCGGCCTTTGGTAAATCCGCCCTCGGTACCCTGCCACTGGGCAAAAAGACGATGCAAAGGAATGTTCCTAGCGGTGAAAACGCCCAAGTTACGGTGCATGGGCAAAATATATTCATCATCATGCAACGCGGAAGTCACACCTATGGAAATGGCCTCCTGC
>JBDNGW010000620.1:0-5521 GCA_041689735.1 Leeuwenhoekiella sp.
GCGCAACGTAAAATTCATGTTGCCTTCGCCCGGTTTTTCGATGCTGAAGATCTTTTCTTCCGGTTTTAACCAAGCTTGATCTTTAAGGTAGGTTTCTAATTCGGGTTTATTTGTGGTTAAGTGTTGCACGGTTTTAATTGAATTTTTATGTGTCATGCTTTCTTGATAGTTATTTCAGCATCGAGTACAGGTTGCTAGGCTGTTTTATATTTTCAATAATTCTTCAAAATCAAGTTTGATAAGTTCCCACGCTTTCCCTTTATAGCAATTGGGTGTAAACTCGTATTCTGCAACGGAAAAATCAATAATTTGGGTCAATAATTCCTCTTTGGAAAATTGATCAAACCCCAAAATTCAGAGATTTGACTAAGTTTAAAAAATAAACTATAAATTTAATGAAATGACACGAAGAAAATTCATCGTATTTTAAGTTTAAAAAATTATCTTCTACCCCATTCACTTCTTGTCAAGTTTCACGAGGTTGTTGATGGGGGTTGATTATTATTGGAATGTAAGTTTAAGATTTTATTTTTAAATTCACTGGGTGTTATTTTGAACAGTTCCGGTTCTATTGCGTACCATTTTTCAACGGCCTGAAAAGGGGTCTTCACCTTGAGTTCCTTTCTCAGGGAACCGTGCCTTCGGTACAGGTTATAGTAGCATAGGAACTCCGTCATATCTTCCCCCATCTGTTTTCTGTCCGGATATTTTGTTTTGAGGATGGTATTGTTCTTAATGGTCCCGTTGGCCCTTTCCACCATACCGTTGGTCTTTGGCGTTGCCGGTTTTGTGAGCCTGTGCTCAATATGGTTCTCTTCGCACTTGACATCCATTTTGGAGGGCTTTTCACAGAGCTCCCCCTTTTTGGACCTGATGAGCCTGTTGGTGAACTCCAGCCCGTTATCGGTCAGGATATGGGTGATGTGGACCGGGAAGAAATCCAGGCACCTGTCCATGAAATCCTCCGTGCTCTCGGCCTTTTTGTTCCCATAGATCCTATAGAACATGGCCCTGGTGGCCCTGTCTATTGCCACGAAAAGATAATGTGCCTGCCCCTCGAACTTTGGCAGATAGGTCACATCAATGTGCAGGTACCCCGGCTTGTATGCCTTGAACTTTTTGGCGACATCCTTCTTTTCCCGGGGTACCCTGTTGATCTCCCCCCCCACAAAACAGCGGTAGACGGAACTCCTTGAAATTGCCGGGTTGAACTCCAACAGGGCCTCCCAGACTTCATCGATGGGCAGCCAAGTGGAGCGCCTGAGGCTTACGGCAATTGCCCTTTCCAGATCGGTCAGGGCATACCCGATGTTATGTGGACTGCTGGGGACATCTTCGGCAAAATCCCTGTTCCTCCATTTTGAAACGGTCTGTTTGGAGACGTTGAACCTTGATGCCAGTTCAGAATTTGTCGCGGAAATGCTCTGAATCTGGGTACGAATATTTATATTCGTGGTGGCATTGGAATGATAGACTTGTTGCATAATTATTTTTATTTATGGTAAAACAAAAATAATCAACTTTTTTATCAGACCCCTTCGGGGGTTTTCTTTTTCGGCTACGCCTTCAAAGAAAACCCCCGAAGGGATGAAATGTCATCAACAATGTTGTGAAACTTTACAGCTTAGGATTAATAAGAAGATGCTGATTTACAGAAATAAATGCGATCCATAATCTTCAAAAACACCATTAAACGATGAAAATTAAAAAGGTTCTAGTTGCCAATCGAAGCGAAATCGCTATTCGTATTTTACGGGCATGTACAGAGTTGAACTTAACTACCGTATCTATTTACACCTATGAAGACCGTTATTCACAACATCGCAATAAAGCGGATGAATCCTACCAAATAGGCGAAGACAACCAACCTTTAAAACCCTATCTAGATATTGCTGAAATTATTGCTTTGGCGAAAGCTAAAAATGTGGATGCCATACATCCAGGTTATGGCTTTTTATCAGAAAACTCAGAATTCGCAAGGCAATGTGCCGCTAACGGTATAATTTTTATAGGGCCGAAACCTGAGGTAATGGATGCTTTAGGAGATAAAATTACGGCTAAGAAAGTTGCGGTTAAATGCAAGGTTCCGATTATTGAAAGTAATAAAAAGAAACTAAAATCCCTAAAAGTAGCATTGTCTGAAGCGGCGACTATTGGTTATCCTTTGATGCTAAAAGCAGCTTCTGGTGGTGGTGGGCGCGGCATGCGAGTCATTAGAAAAGATGAGGACCTAGAACTCAATTTTGATTCAGCAAAAAACGAAGCGCTCAATGCGTTTGGAGACGACACCATGTTTTTAGAAAAATATGTAGAAGACCCAAAACATATTGAAGTTCAAATCGTCGCCGACAATCACGGCAATATCCGCCATTTACATGAACGTGATTGTTCCGTACAACGTCGTCATCAAAAGGTAGTGGAAATTGCACCATCGTATAACGTCAGTGATCAAGTAAAAGGGAATCTATATAAATACGCCGTTTCGATTGCAGAAGAAGTAGGCTAGAAGTAGGCTATAATAATATAGGTACCGTCGAATTTTTAGTAGATAAAGACGACAATATTTTTTTTATTGAAGTCAATCCAAGGATTCAGGTAGAACATACTGTCACCGAAATGGTAACAGGAATTGACTTAGTAAAAACACAGATTTTTATTGCTGGAAATTATAGATTAGACAGCACACAGATAAAAATTTACGATCAAGAGTCCATTGCGACCTATGGTTTTGCTTTGCAATGTAGATTGACAACAGAAGATCCTGCTAATAATTTCACACCAGATTATGGTACCATAACCACGTATAGGAGTGCTTCGGGAATGGGAATTCGACTGGATGCTGGTAGTATCTACCAAGGATATCAAGTGAGTCCGTTTTTTGATTCGATGTTGGTCAAGGTGTCGTCGCATGGGAGGACCCTGGATGGTGCCATACGCAAAATGATCCGTGCCTTAAAAGAATTCAGGATTCGCGGTGTAAAAACAAATATTCACTTCCTACAAAATGTCATTCAGCATCCAACATTCAAGAATGGAAAAGTGACTGTTAATTTCATTCAGAATACACCTGCTTTATTTGATATAAAACTACCACAAGACCGCACCTCTAAAGTGGTGAAATATTTGTCGGAAACCATTGTCAATGGCAATCCAGATGTGAAGTATGTTGAAGAAAATAAGGTTTTTAGAAATCCGAAAATACCAAAATTCAGTAAAATAAATGAATACCCAAAAGGCACAAAAGATAGGCTTACCGAGAAGGGCCCGGAAAGATTTTGTGCCTGCTTAAAAGAGGAAAAGAAAATTCATTTTACAGATACCACGATGCGAGATGCGCATCAATCCTTATTGGCAACCAGAATGAGAACCTTCGATATGCTCAAGGTTGCCGAAAGTTTCGCAAAAAACCATTCCAACACATTTAGTATGGAAGTTTGGGGCGGCGCCACTTTTGATGTTTGCTTGCGTTTCTTACATGAAAGTCCGTGGACGCGTTTAAGAGAATTGCGTAAAGCAGTACCAAACATATTACTCCAAATGCTGTTGCGTGGTTCTAACGGTGTTGGTTACAAAGCATATCCTGATAATTTAATTGAAAAATTCGTTGAGAAATCTTGGGAAAACGGGGTCGATATTTTTAGGATTTTCGATTCTTTGAATTGGGTTAAAGCAATGGAGCCAAGTATTAGTTACGTCCGGAATAAAACGGGTGGAATTGCTGAAGCCGCTTTGAGTTACACGGGCGATATCTTAGATATAAACGAAACAAAATACACTCTAAAATATTACACGCAACTTGCAAAAGATCTGGAAAACGCAGGTGCCCACATGATTGCTATTAAAGATATGGCAGGTTTATTAAAACCGTATGCGGCGTCTGAATTAGTTTTGGCATTAAAAGATACTGTAAACGTCCCTATTCATTTACATACCCATGACACCTCATCGTTACAGAATGCCTCCTATTTAAAGGCGATTGAAGCTGGTGTTGATGTTGTAGATGTGGCATTGGGTGGTTTGTCTGGTTTAACGTCTCAGCCTAATTTTAATGCTGTGGTTGAGATGATGAAAAATCAGCCACGAGCGCATGATTTTGACATGCCAAAATTGAATGAATTTTCAAATTTCTGGGAAGACACCCGCGAGTTGTATTATCCGTTTGAATCTGATTTAAAGGCTGGAACCGCCGAAGTTTTTCAGCATGAAATTCCTGGGGGGCAATATTCAAATTTACGCCCACAAGCGACAGCTTTAGGTTTAGATGACCGCTTTGATGAAGTCAAAAAAATGTACGCTGAAGTGAATAAACTCTTTGGAAACCTGATAAAGGTAACACCAAGTTCTAAGGTCGTTGGTGATATGGCTATTTTTATGGTCACCAATAATCTAACTACTGAGGATGTTCTAAAACGTGGCGGCGAGTTATCGTTTCCAGATTCGGTCATCAGTTTTTTCATCGGAGATTTAGGACAGCCGTATGGAGGGTTCCCCAAAAAGCTTCAAAGGATAATCCTTAAAAATAAAAAACCTTATACAGATAGGCCCAACGCCCATCTAGAACCCATTGATTTTGATGTAGAATTTGAGGCTTTCAAAGAGAGATTCCAAAAAGGATTTACCCGTGATATAGAAATAGAAGATTTCTTATCGTATACCTTGTATCCAAAAGTGTTTGAGCAAGCACATGAAAATTATAAGAACTATGGTAGCTTAGCTTTAGTGCCTACAAAGAATTTCTTCTATGGCATGAAGCTCCGTGAAGAAATTTTAATTGAATTAGAGCCAGGAAAAACGGTTATCATCAGGCTTTTATCTGTTGGTATCCCAAATGATCAAGGCATGAGAACTGTGTTTTTTAAAGTAAATGGTGAAAATAGATTTGTTGAAGTTGTGGATAAATCTTTAAACATTAAAATCGAAGAAAACGTAAAAATAGATCCTTCAAATACTAACCAAACTGGTGCGCCTTTACAAGGTTTACTTTATAAAGTGCTGGTTAAAATAGGACAGCAGGTTAAAGAAAATGATCCTTTATTTATAATCGAAGCTATGAAAATGGAATCCACCATTACGGCATTTAAATCTGGAACGGTTAAATCAATAACCTTAAAAGACGGTAAAATGGTGAAGCAAGATGATTTAATTTTGACTTTTGAATAAATTTGAAATCTTATTTTATGTATATCCTTATTGACTTCTAATGTGAGTTTTTGTATATCCTTGGACTTGCGTTAAGGAGGCTAACATTCAACTTTAGGTGTTGACACAAACTAGCACGTACTAGGATATTAAATGCGTAATTAGTAAACGAATCTGATTACTGAATCGAAAATTATTTAAAGCGTTCACTATTCCTTTAAAATTCGTCATTTTCACTCATAAATCGGTCATTTTTCGCCCAAAAACGACCTTATTAAACCCCAAAACTCCGCATTAATTCTTCATGATAACCATCTATAACATTATAACAATACGTCACTGGGAATCCGTTGGTTTTGTCGCATAATAGGTAGTTTTTAAA
>JBDNGW010000621.1:0-17126 GCA_041689735.1 Leeuwenhoekiella sp.
TTGTTAGATTACGCCACGCCTGCCTGCCGGACAAGGCAGGGTTCATAATCCCGATAGCTATCTGGATGAAAATCAAAAAGAAGTCAGCCTGCCTGCCAAAGGCACGTAGGCTGGTTTAAAAAAGTTCTTAGTATTAAACATACAAAAGCCATTACGCGTTAACGTAATGGCTTTTATTCTGTTTTTATAAGATGTTAACCGCTTATTTCTTACTCAAGAAGTCACTGACCAATTCTGGAGCCATTACAGATTCTACGAAAGTATACGCACCCGATTTAGGAGATCGAACCATTTTAATGGCTTTGGTCAAACGTTTTGAACCGGTCTGTAGTGATGCAACTAATTTCTTTGCCATAATTATATGTTTTTATGCTTTCCGCGAAGGCGGAAACCTTATTTAATTTCTTTATGAACAGTCATTTTGTTAAGTATAGAATTGAATTTTTTCAATTCCATACGGTCTGGAGAGTTCTTTTTATTTTTTGTGGTAACGTATCGTGAAATACCAGATTTTCCAGTAGCTTTATGCTCTGTACATTCAAGTATCACCTGTACCCTATTGCCTTTTTTTGCCATGATGCTGGTTTTTTAGCTATTTTTGTTTGAGAAAGCCTTTAGCCTTTGCTTCTTTCATCACAGCGGCGATTCCTTTCTTATTGATATTTTTAAGTGCAGAGGTAGATATTTTTAGTATAATCCACTTGTCTTCTTCAGGAATATAAAAACGTTTTTTGATCAGGTTCGCGTCAAATTTACGTTTTGTCTTATTCATCGAGTGGGAAACATTGTTTCCTACCATCGCTTTTTTGCCCGTAAGCTCACAAACTCTTGACATGGTTATTTTGTATTAGGTAATTAAAAACAGGGTGCAAAAATACACAACTTTCTGGCTGCGCGCAAATGTATCCCTATTTTTTTAATAATTCTTTTTGAAGCAGTTCCATCGCCTTATTTATAGTCTTGGTAATCACGCGCTCCCGGTGGTTTCCCATCATAAATTGCAGTGCATAGACGTCATTTGGCGTGGCAACTCCTATAAAAACGGTTCCCACTTCGGCATCTGCATCGCCCTTTGTTGGGCCGGCATTTCCGGTTGTGGAAATTGCATAATCTGCTTTATAAAGTGCTTTTACACTGACCGCCATCGCTTTTGCGACCTCGCCGCTCACAACGGAATGCACTTTAATTATGTCAGGATCAAGTCCCAAAATATCGATTTTTGACTGCGTTGCATAGGAGACCATTCCACCTTTAAAATACGCCGAGGCCCCGGGAAATGCAGTGAGCGTACTGGCGAGCTGTCCACCGGTACAACTTTCGGCAAGTGCCAAGGTCATCTTTGCATTTTTAAGCATGTCGCCCAGCACCACTTCGAGCGGTTGCCCGTCATCATAGCCCACGATAATATTACCTATTAGCGCATCAAGCCCTTGTATCTGGCTGTCAAGTTCCTTATCCAATGCTTCCAGATCGTTCCCTCGTGTGGAGAGCCGCAAGCGCACTTTACCTAAAGCTGGTAAATAGGCGAGCTTTATCTCTGCTGGAAGTTGGTTTTCCCAATCTTCAATGGTAGCTGCGATCTCGCTTTCCCCCATTCCATAGGTCTGTATGGTCCTGTGAATGATAAAAGGTCTACTGAATCTCTCCTGCAACCGCGGGAGGACTTCGTCTCTCATAAGCGCCTTCATCTCGTAGGGCACTCCGGGCATTGCCATAAAAACTGTGCCATCCTGCTCCATCCACATCCCGGGCGCGGTACCATATTTATTGGCGATTACGGTTACCTTACTGGGAACAAGCGCCTGCGTCCTATTTGCCGGAAGCAAGGGCCGTTTAATATGATCTTTAAATAGGCGCTCCACATTTTTAAGTACGTCCTCATTTTCAACCAACTGATCGTCAAAAAAGGTGCAGAAAGTCTGTTTTGTAAGGTCATCTTTGGTTGGGCCCAGTCCTCCGGTGATCAATACAATTTCAGCATGTGCTTTCGCGAAAGCGAGTGCTTCCAGAATCTGCTCGCCGATATCGGCAATAGCGGTAATCTGTGTTACCCCCACGCCTATTTTATCTAGCGCACCGGCAATAAAGGAAGAATTGGTATCTACGATCTGACCTATAAGGATCTCATCCCCAATGGCAATGATGTGCGCGCGTACTACATTTTCCAATCCTTGCGCATTTCGATTATGGCATCGTTTATCATCGCGGTGATCGTAGCTAGCTGCGGTTGTATCGCTGCAGTGGGCTTTTTGCTTTCAGCCCAGCGCTCCATTGCGGAAATTTCGCGGATCAGATCAATGCCAAACATTTCTAGATTTGGCTTCATCTTGTGCGCGAATTGATAGGCCATGTTATGATTATCGTTCTCAATTGCCATCTGCATACTGGCCAAATCTGGTGGGATCTCTTCTAGAAAAGCAGCGACTACCGTTTTCATAAATTCTTTGTCTCCGCCAGACATATCTTCTAAAGCATAAAGGTCATAATGGGTTGGCATAATTATTTAATATTTATGGCAAACATGGGTTTGCCGGACAAAAATCCTGTTAGTTTATCATCTATGGAGACGGGGCCCACTCCTTTTGGCGTTCCCGTAAAGAGCACATCGCCTATTTTTAAGGTCATATATTTTGAAACATGGGCGATAAGGATATCTATGTCATAGATCATATCTGCCGTATTGCCAGACTGTACAACAGCTCCATTCTTTTTAAGGCTGAAATCTAGGTTTTTTAAATCCCCAAGTTCTTGTTTAGCAATCCATTTGCCGATTACGGCACTCCCGTCAAAACCTTTTGCTTTTTCCCAGGGATGTCCTTTTTCTTTACATTCTCTTTGCAGATCGCGTGCGGTAAAATCGATACCCAGACCAATCTCTTCATAATAAGTATGCGCAAATTCTTGCTGAATATATTTTCCCAGCTTTTTTATCTTGACAAGTACCTCAACCTCATATTCCACTTCCTTACTGAATTCTGGAATCACAAAAGGCTGCTGACTGAGCAGTATTGCCGAATCTGGTTTGAGAAAAAACATGGGCTCTGTCGTGGGAGCACTGTTGAGTTCTTTCACGTGATCGTGATAATTTTGCCCTATACAAATGATTTTCAATGGGAAACACTTTTGAGAATTTGTTTAAATCTGTCTACTTGCCTCTAACAGGCAAACTGCCTTCTTTTTGATTAAAATCCTGATAATCGGGAGAAAATCACTTTGAATTGAGTGAACAAACGCTAAGTTGAAGTAATAGTAAAAAATTATTTGCTAAATCTTGGTGTTTAATTTCCTTAATTTTATAGCGGTGAGTACTTTCTTAGTGTATAAAGGAAAATCAGCGTTCTGGATCCACCCAAAATATCCAGGTTCCTGATCCAGCACATCATCTACTTTTTTGCCCCTATGCTTTCCGAAGGAGAAAATCTCCTCATCATTTTTATTGAAGGAAATAAAACCAGCAAAATCGGCCAGTTTTTTTCTGGCACTAAAATCTGCCAGGCTTTTCATGTTGTTTTCAAGATCTGCATAACGGTCCAGTTGTGCCTTTAAAACTTCATAGGTCGCAATGGTATCGGCCTCTGCGCTATGGGCATTGGTAAGTTCTTGACTGCAATAAAACTTGAGCGCGGCCTCGAGCGTACGCTGTTCCATTTTATGAAAAATGGTCTGCACGTCTACCGCATGCCTGTTTTTCATGTCAAAATCCACATCTGCTCGCAACATTTCTTCCGCGAGCAGCGGGATATCAAATCGGTTTGAATTGTACCCGGCAAGATCAGAATCCTTTATCAGCTTATAAATATCTGCAGCCAGCTCCTTAAATGTGGGCTTATCTGCCACATCTTCATCCTTGATTCCATGTATGGCAGTGGTTTCTGCCCGGATAGGTATCGTGGGATTTACGAGCCAGGTAAACTTTTCTTCTTTACCGTCTGTATGCACCTTTAACACAGAAATCTCAACAATACGATCGCTTGCCACGTTCATACCAGTGGTTTCCAAGTCAAAAAAACAAATGGACCTAGTCAGGTTAAGTTGCATATTTTTTCGATTTAATGCACAAAAGTAGCATTTCTGTATCGAAATATGGTAAAATTCTAACTATTCATTATATTTTAATAGGGCTCAATTTTATTGTTAATAATAATAAATTACTTATAAACATACTAAATTTGCTATCCAAATTTCTATGTAAGTTTTCTATTTTTGCAACTAAACAAACCGATTTTCAAGCCTGGAGGTCAATTTGATGATTGCTCCGCTCTTAAAACGCCCAATAAATATCTTAAACTGAATAACTTTGTTTCATCACATTCATCCTTATCCACCGTTCAACCTGGACAAAGCGGCCAAACTTATTGTAGGAACCTTGCCGCCACCGCGGTTTACAAATCAACTATTAAAACCTGGCGATGTTGATTTTTGTTATGGCAGTACAGATGGTCAATTGTGGCGTATTCTGGATCTTGATCTCAAATTTGAAGATTCGCAGTTGGCCATAGACCAGCGCAAAAAGTTTTTAAAGCGCCGCGCTATAGGCATTTGCGATATTGTGGCTTCGGCAAGACGTGAGAAAATCGACGCTTCAGATCTTGGCATGCAACAGGTGGAACTGCGTGATCTCATTGGTATTTTACAGAAATATCCCAATATTAAAACTCTGCTTTTCACCGGCGGAAACAGTAAAAACGGACCAGAATATTTTTTTCGTCGTTTGGCAAAAGCCCACCATATTTCGCTTAAAGTCATTTCTTCTGAAGTTCCCAGGACGCATAGTTTTCAACTGCCTTATAAAAATGGTTTTAGGACGATAGAAACGGTATCGCTCACAGCGCCTTCGGGCTCGGCCAACCGCGCGGTGGGCAGTAACCCGCTCTACAAAAAACTAAAGGCTGAAAATTCCGCATTCACCACCATAGATTTTCGGATAAATCAATATAAATCCTTCTTTTAAGCTGAAAATCGGTCTAGTTTAGGGTTTTATTGCTATTTAAATGTAAGCTTGATAAAATATAATCAGATAACGACAATCATCTTTTCGAGTGGTTTTTGTAAGGAAATATTTTGCTGAAAGCTTTCGGAAAAAAGGCTTTTTTAATTGAAAAATGCGTATTCAACTTGCTTTTGTCAATAGGCAAAATAACTCATTTTTCTTTGTTCTAATTGAGCCCTTCAAAAAGGCTTCGGAAAATGCTACTTTTGATTTTCTCCGTAAAACAAACAACTTATGAATCTGCCTTCCGCTTTAAAAAACCTCCTTTTTCTACCGTTTTTCGGTATATTCTGCTTGTTTTCTGCTAAAAGCCAAAGTGTCACAAAAACGGAGAATACCTTTACCACCGCTTTTGAAAAGAGCAACGGTACAAAAACTGCCACGTATGAAGAAATCATGGAGTTCTATCGAAAATTGGACAGCGCGTATCCCGCAATAAAAACCTATAAAATTGGCCTGACCGACAGCGGCGAGCCCATAACGCTGATCACGTACAATCCCGCAAATCCAGACCGCACACTGGAAACCGAATTCTCAAAAAACCCAGATATCCATAAACTACTTATCAATAACGGCATTCATCCCGGTGAGCCAGATGGGATTGACGCGACCATGATGCTCCTGCGGGACGCTGCTCAGGGAACGATCGCAATCCCAAAAAACGTATGGCTGGGCGCGGTGGCCGTGTACAATATAGGCGGCGCACTCAACCGTAACAGCACATCCCGCACCAATCAAAATGGACCCGAAAGCTATGGTTTCCGTGGTAATGCGCGTAATTATGACCTCAACCGTGATTTTATAAAAGCCGATACTAGGAATGCGCAGTCTTTTGCCCGGCTATACCACAGCATTGACCCAGAGCTATTTATTGATAACCATGTGAGCAATGGCGCAGATTACCAGTACACGCTCACTCATTTATTTACGCAACATGATAAAATGGGCGGCAAACTTGGCGATTATATAAAAAACAGCTTGCAACCACAGTTGGAAAATTCCCTAGCGGAAAAAAATTGGAACATCACACCTTATGTAAATGTTTTTAATCAAGTGCCCGAGTCTGGTTTCAGTCAGTTTATGGATTATCCGCGCTACTCTAGTGGTTACACCACGCTTTGGAACACGGTAGGAATGATGGTGGAAACCCATATGCTCAAACCCTACAAACCCCGAGTGGAAGGCACCTACGCGATCATGCTATCCATGATCGAGATCCTTGCAAAAGATGGCGCGAAGATCAAGGCTTTCCGCGACGCGGAAAATAAGGCGTACACGACTGGAACGCGGATAGGGACATCGTATCCCTTACAATTTGAAGTGGACAGCAGCAAAGTGACAACCTTTGATTTTAAGGGTTATGAAGGTAAAACGATGCCCAGTGAAATCACCGGCCAGCAACGTTTAAAGTTTGATCGAAGCAAGCCGTTTACAAAACCGGTAACCTATTACAATAATTTTAAGGTGGTTCAGGAAGTGACAATTCCCAAATACTATGTGATTCCGCAGGGCTGGTTTACGGTTATAGAGCGCCTACGCGAAAATAATATTGAGATACAACCGCTTAAAAATGACACAACAATTACAGTGGAAGTTTACCGCATTGCCTCCTATGACACGCGTCCCAGCACGTATGAAGGTCATTATATGCACAGCGATACACAAGTGGAAAAAAGCAGCGCAACAATGGATTTCAGAAAAGGGGATTTTCTGGTACCCACCAGCCAGCCGGGAATGCGCTATTTACTGGAAACCCTGGAACCGGCCGCGCCAGATTCATTTTTCAACTGGAATTACTTTGATACCGTTTTACAGCAAAAAGAAGGGTTTTCGCCTTACGTGTGGGAAGATAAAGCCAAAGAACTGCTTGATAAAAATCCCGATTTAAAGGCTGAATTCGAAGAAAAAAGGCAAAATGACACCGATTTTAAAGCAAATTGGTACGCTCAGTTGGACTGGTTACACAAGCATTCCCCCAATTATGAGAAAGCACATTTACGCTATCCTATCTTTAGGATTGGGAATTAAATATTCTTGCGGGAAAAGAATTTTAATGTTCTCATAGGATTTGAGGAGCGCCTTCTGGGTCTTTTCAAAATTCTTCCACTTTACCTTTTTTATCCCTTCGCCGGCCTCTGGTTTTAGTTCGCCCTCATAATCGCTGGTCATTTTGTACCAGTGGGTTTCTTTGAGCTTCAACTTATTGTTCCGCTTAAAGACATGGTAAGTTGTAGTAATGAATTCTGAAATTTTGAGGTTTTCAACCCCGGTTTCCTCCCATACTTCTCGCAGCGCGCATTCTTCAATGGTTTCATTTTTTTCAAGTTTCCCTTTCGGCAGGTCCCATTTTCCATTGCGGTAGATGAAAAGAATCTTACCTTTATTGTTGTTCACCATCCCGCCGCCAGCGACAACTACGGGGAGGCTCTTTTTTAAAATTTTTAGAAGTTTCTTTTCCTTCCTGTGATACAAGTTGATATGCGTGAGCTCGCCGCGCACAATCTGCTTGACCACAGACTTGATTTTTACCCGCTTTATAGGCAGCGAGGTATAATTTTTACCAATATACTTCTCCGTAGAAAGAATTATTGGTATATCGTTTACAAAAACTTTATACATTTGTATCATGATCCTAAAAAACGAAACAGCACGAAAGACCGCTGAGTTATTGCTGCAAATTAAAGCAATAAAATTACAACCACAAGATCCATTTACGTGGGCCTCAGGTTGGCAGTCGCCTATTTACTGTGATAACCGCATCACGCTCTCCTACCCGCCTATCCGCAATTATCTGCGCGAGAATATGGCCCGGCAGATCGAGGAGCTTTACGGTAAACCAGACGTTATCGCGGGTGTTGCGACAGGAGCGATAGGCATAGGCATGCTTGTGGCAGACTATCTCAACGTTCCTTTTATATACGTAAGGCCAGAGCCAAAAAAGCATGGCCGGCAAAATCAAATAGAGGGCAAACTGGAAAATGGCCAGCACGTGGTGGTGATTGAAGATCTTATTAGCACTGGGAAAAGCAGTCTTATGGCGGTACAGGCCCTTGAGGAAGCTGGCGCTAATATTAAGGGCATGATGGCCATCTTTACTTATGGTTTTGATGTTTCCAAAGAGAATTTTGAGCAGGACAAAGTAACTTTGCACACGTTGAGCGACTATGACCATTTGCTGGAGCAGGCGCTCAAAACGCGTTATATTTCAAAAAAAGAAAAATATACGCTCGAAGGCTGGAGAATGGATCCTGCCAACTGGAGCGCTCCCACGAAATAACTGTTATACTTATAGTGTACCGAACACAATTTTTAAACTTGGTAACTAATCTTAAATTCTGGCGAAATGCCTAAAAGTTTAAAAGCATGAAATTAGAAAGTCTAAAACACGTTGTATCGCAACCACCTGAAAATGTTTTCGCATTTTTGACCAAAGTGGAGAACTACAAACAGCTCATGCCTGACACGACGACAAAATTTGAAGTGCTGGGAGAAAAACGCTTTGTTTTTGCCCTAAAAGGAATGCCAGAAATTATACTTGAACTAAAGGAAAGTGTCCCTTACAATAAAGTTATTTTGGGAGCGGCCAGTGATAAAATGCCCTTTACCCTTACCGCTGTTATCAAACAGCTCACCGAAAACAGCAGCGAAGTGGCGCTTTTATTTGACGGTGAATTCAACAGTATGGTCTCCATGATGATAAAGTCACCTATAAAGAAGTTCATCAGTACGCTGGGAGAAAAGCTGGAACAAATGGAAAAAATGGCTTTAGAACTTGATTAAAGTCAATTTAATCTGATTTTTAAGACTTTGTGGTTCTGGTTGCGTATAAATTTTTCCAAACATCGACATATTGGGGGAAATTTAGACAACACCACGGTTGACGAAAGGTTATAAATTAAAAAGAAGTCAGTTTAAACAAGCTCTTTGTGCAGCTTTAATAATGCATTTTTAACTCTTTTAATCCATAATGCTGAAGAATATTGTCTTCATGTTGTAGTATAAGCTTTCCAATATGGGAAACCCCTTTTATAATTGCAATAAATTGATGACCAGTGGGGCTACTAAACGAAGCCGGTTTATCTTTTTTAAATAATCTGGATTCATAATCTGCCTTTATTTGTTCAAAATCGCCGGTTGTGATGCGGTCTATGTATTTTTCAAAAAGTTGGCTTATTTTGGTGATGAGTGCAGGGAGCTCATAATCGGTATCCATTTCCAGTTTTAGAGAGGTGGCTTTTGGAGCGTGCTCAAAATTAATCTGGTTAACATTGAGACCCACACCAACAATAACATTGTCCATTTTGTTGTTTTTAACCACGCTCTCTATGAGAATACCACATAACTTTCGGCTTCCTGCCAAAATGTCGTTAGGCCATTTTACGCTTATACGTTCTACCCCAATTTCTTTTAAAAGTTCAAAAATGGCAAGGGAAGCAGCCATGGTAATGTAAAATTGCATGTCTATAGGAAGCAGGTGCGCGCGCTTAGAAACACTAAAAGTAAGGTTTTTAAACGGTTCAGATTCCCAAGTGGTTCCGCGCTGACCACTTCCGGAAAACTGATGATCCGTCCATAATAAAATGTCGTCACGTATGTGCATACTTCTACAAAATTCTCTTAAATAGGAATTTGTGGAGGCCGTGGCATTAACTTTGACAATACGCATAATATAAATGCAGTAGGTTTAAAGACTAAAAGGCAAAATTGTGATAACTTTGCCGAACTAAAAAATAAATAATGGTAAAAAAAGAAGCAAACTTAGATCAACTAATAACTACTATTTTAGAAGGCATTGAAGAGGTGAAAGGTCAAAACATTGATATTTTGGATTTTAGGGGCATAGAAAACATGGTTTGCGATTATTTTATCATCTGTGATGGAACTTCAAATACACAGGTTTCTGCCATAGTGAATTCTGTACAGAAAACCGTCAGTAAAAAAATCAAAGATAAACCTTGGCACGTCGAAGGACTTCAAAATGCGGAATGGGTCTTAATGGACTATGTAAATGTGGTAGTTCACGTATTTCAAAAACACATTAGGGAATATTACGATATAGAAAGCCTTTGGGGTGATGCCAAGGTAACGTCTATAGAATCAACTTATAATTAAATTAAATGGCACAAAAAGCAAAAAAGCCGATTCCTAAAAAGCCTAAATTCAGTGCTTGGTGGATCTATGCGGCGATAATCCTGGTTTTTCTGGGACTTAATATATTCAGCAGTGGCTTTGGTGAAACATCCAAAATCACTCCAGATAAATTTGAACTGTACCTTAAAGAAGGTGATATTCAAAAAGTGGTTATTGTGAACAATAACTTGGCGAAAGTATATCTTACCCCGGAAGCACAGAGTAAAGAGATCCATAGCAAGACTAAAGATAACGGCTTTTTACCTTCTACTGGTGGGGCAGATTATCAGTTTCGTTTTGGGGATCTTCAGATTTTTCAGAACAGGATCAAAGAGATTGAAGCTGACAATGACATCAATGTACCCGTATCATTTGAGACTGAAAGTAATTTCTTTGGTGAAATATTGATGACCCTTTTACCTATCGCCATAATCATTGGGATCTGGATCTTTATCATGCGCAGAATGTCATCTGGAGGCGGTGGTGGCGCTGGTGGACAAATTTTTAATATTGGAAAATCAAAAGCAAAGCTCTTTGATGAAAAAATTGATGTTAAAACCTCATTTAAAGATGTTGCTGGTCTGGAAGGTGCTAAAGAAGAGGTTCAGGAAATCGTGGATTTCTTAAAAAATCCCGATAAATATACCAATTTGGGTGGGAAAATACCCAAAGGAGCTCTTCTAGTGGGCCCTCCAGGTACCGGTAAAACCCTGCTTGCAAAGGCAGTTGCGGGCGAGGCCAAAGTGCCTTTCTTTTCCCTATCGGGCTCAGACTTCGTTGAAATGTTTGTTGGTGTGGGAGCTTCACGGGTGCGTGATCTCTTTAAACAGGCCAAAGAAAAATCCCCTGCCATAATCTTTATCGATGAGATAGATGCGATAGGCCGGGCTCGTGGTAAAGCGAATTTCAGTGGTTCTAACGATGAACGCGAGAATACGCTAAACCAATTACTGACAGAAATGGACGGTTTTGGCACCAATACAAATGTTATTGTGATTGCTGCGACTAACCGTGCAGACGTTCTGGATACCGCGTTGATGCGTGCCGGTCGTTTTGACCGTCAGATCTACGTAGATCTTCCAGATGTACGGGAACGTAAAGAAATTTTTGAAGTGCATGTACGTCCGCTCAAAAAAGTAGCCGATGAGCTAGACACTGAGTTTATGGCCAAGCAGACCCCCGGTTTTTCTGGGGCAGATATTGCAAACGTCTGTAACGAAGCTGCACTTATTGCTGCCAGACAAGGCAAAAGTGCTGTGGGCAAGCAGGATTTTCTAGATGCTGTAGACCGTATTGTGGGAGGTCTTGAGAAAAAGAACAAAATCATTACCCCAGAGGAGAAAAAAGCGATCGCTTATCACGAGGCCGGTCATGCGACTGTAAGCTGGATGCTAGAGCATGCAGCACCACTGGTAAAAGTAACCATAGTGCCCCGTGGGAAATCACTGGGTGCAGCTTGGTACTTGCCAGAAGAGCGCCTTATTGTGCGCCCTGAGCAGATGCTTGACGAGATGTGTGCCGCCATGGGCGGAAGGGCCGCTGAAAAAGTCACTTTTGACAAAATTTCAACGGGTGCCTTGAGCGATCTTGAAAAAGTGACCAAGCAGGCGCGGATGATGGTGACCATTTACGGCCTCAATGATAAAGTAGGTAACCTTACGTATTATGATTCCTCTGGGCAGTCTGAATACAACTTCAGCAAACCATATAGCGAGAAAACTGCGGAAATCATTGATAAGGAAATCTCCAATATCATTGAAGAGCAATATAAGCGCGCGATAGGTATTCTTGAAGAAAACAAGGACAAACTTGACCAGTTAGCTGCAGTATTGCTTGACAAAGAAGTGATCTTTAAGGATAATCTAGAGCAGATATTTGGTAAAAGACCTTATGCTAAAAGCGAAGATCAAATCGCTATAACCAAGGAAAGCGCCACAACAGAATCTTCAACAGCAGAAAAAGAGTAGGTTCTACCTGCTTAAATGCTACAAAAATCTTAACTTGACCAGCGGTTGAGTTAAGATTTTTTTTATATTTGAAAGAATCCTAACCTTATAATTTAAGTGCTCATTCATGAGTAGTCTATTTAAAAAAATATTTTCTAAGAAGCTAAAACCAGATTCCCAGCAAAAAGCGCCGGGAAAAGCGGTTCGTGGTAAGTATATGCCTGAGATAAAATCTCCCGCAGATGAGCGTTTTACCAAGCACTTTATACTCAATGGTGGCAAATTTCTATACTGCATTGATATGAATGAAGTACAGGAAAGTTTTGACAATATCATGTTGGAAAACGACTGGTATGAAAATGATGTCTTTTGTATAGATGATAGTCTGGCAGCGCGTTTTGAGGGATATAACTTAAATTTTGGTCGAAATCAAGATGCTAATTTTTTCTTTTCTACTTGTGAAAATTTGGTTGCAGACGATGGTAGCTTGCTAATTTGCTCTAATCAGATTAAAGAGAAAAAGCTAAAAGAGCTTCCGCAGGATTTTGTGATCTTTGCAACTACCAGTCAAATCGTCAATAATATAGGTGAGGGACTGCGCGGTATTAAATCTAAAAACACCAAAAGTATCCCTACAAATATCACCACGATCAAAAATTTTGAGCCTAAAGAAATCTCAAAGGATTTCATGTCTTATGGGAGCAGTGCCAAAAATCTCTATTTAATACTCTTAGAAGATCTATAACATGCGTGAACTTGTAGTCAGGACACTTTCTGGATTGCTGTATGTTACTATCTTGTTATTCTCCATTTTTTCTTCGGAACAATGGTATATTTTGCTATTTCTGGTCTTTGGTTTGATCTGTTTAAGAGAATTTTTACGAATGATCTCCTTCCAGTTTTGGTATACTTATCTCATATTAGTTGCCTTTATACTGTTTTTTAGTTATTATAAAGTTTCTCTCATAAGCACCTATATTTTGTTGCTGCTCACTATAGGGACCGGTTTTTACCTAATAAAAAATCTTTTCAGTGCACGTATACGTAGGTTGAGCAAACCCTTAAAATTGCATATTACACTCTTTTATATGATTAGCGGCTTTGTTTTTCTCACGCTCCTGCCCTCTCATGGTGACGAATTTTCCCCATATACGGTGGCCGGTCTGTTTATACTGATCTGGGTAAACGACACTTTTGCTTACATTATAGGCAAGAGCATAGGCCGTCATAAATTATTTCCCAGCATTTCACCCAAGAAAACCATAGAAGGTTTTTTCGGCGGACTCGTTTTTGCTTGCGCTGCCAGTTATTTTATTCATAAATTTACTGAGATTCTTAACTTTAATATCTGGTTTAGCCTGGCGGTGGTCATGAGTACTCTAGGCACTCTTGGCGATCTTATAGAATCTAAGTTAAAACGGGAAGCTGGAGTAAAAGATAGTGGTACATTGATGCCCGGTCATGGCGGACTTTATGACAGACTTGACAGTGTATTATTTGCCAGTCCTTTTATTTATTTGGTTTTAATAATTTTTGAATATGTTTCATAGAGAAGGTTATGCGATTATAGCGATCACCGTGGTTGCAACTGCAGTAGGCGTCCTGCTTACTGAACGTTATGTAGAAACCGAATGGTTGCGCTACTTGCTGTATGCTGTCATTCTTCTACTTTTGTTCCTTATTCTTCAATTTTTCAGAAATCCGATGCGCAGCGCAGACATAGATGAAACAAGTGTACTTTCTCCGGTAGACGGTAAAGTGGTCGTTATCGAAGAAGTCTTTGAAAAGGAGTTTTTTAATGAAAAACGCTTACAGGTTTCCATATTTATGTCTCCCATAAATGTGCATGTAACGCGCTACCCCTCTGGTGGAAAAGTGGTGTACAGCAGGTATCATAAAGGGAAATATCTAATGGCCTGGCATCCCAAAGCCTCTGAAGAGAATGAGCGTACCACTGTCGTGGTGGAGACTAAACATTTTGGCAAGGTACTCTACAGGCAAATCGCCGGTGCAATGGCCAAACGTATTGTAAATTATGCGAAGGAAGGAGATATAGCCGTGCAAGGACAAGATAGTGGTTTTATAAAATTTGGCTCTAGAGTAGATGTCTTTCTGCCTTTAAACGCCGATATTAAAGTAGAACTCAACCAAAAAGTTAAAGGAGCACAAAGCGTAATCGCAAGTATCTAGACCATTGACACGCAAAGAAAAAATAGAGGTTGATTTTGAAAAGGCAGTGCTTACTGCCTCAAAAACAGACAGGAAACTGCCACCGGATATAATGCTCTCACTTTACGCGCACTACAAACAGGCAACCCAGCGAAATCACATTATTCCCTATGAAAAACTAGCCGATAACGATCTGCGTGGTGCATTTAAGTACAATGCCATGATCCAATTGAAAGAGCTTACAACGCTCGAGGCGAAAGAAGGGTACATCAAACTGGTTGAGACCTACATCTTAAAATCATGAGTCTCGTAATCTTTTAATCCCCAGTATTGGTTTGACCTGCTAGCCGGCAGTTTGGTTTGCTCAGCTTTTCCTTGAAAGCAAAAATAATTTCATTCATAATTCGGGACCATAACCAACAAAACTGTCTTTTCCTGATGTTATTTTTTAAAAAATTTTTGCTCTATCAAAATATCACAAAAGATTGAACTGTCTTTTATGAATTTTCCTCGATTCACCAACAATCATAACCAAATATTGCCTCGCTTGTTTCAATATCTAGCGTTATGCGCCGTTTATACCGACCTTTTGTCCGATTATCATCTGAATTAATTATGCTCAAAAAAACAGTATTAGAGCTATTTTTACTGCGGGCAAAAGTGCTATGAACCATTTTTTTGATCGATGAGGCACAAAATAATCATTGCAAATTTCTTTTTAGACAAAATTATAAATGCAAATTCTTGACCTAAAGCCTATTCACTTTTGCTCAAAACTTGTCTTTTGTAAAAGACTATCAAAAAGTAATCAAACGGAACTGTCACAATTTTGAAAACGTGATTTAAGTTGCGATAAAATAGATTGACTTTAGCCCAACTCATCCTCTGCATCTCGCAAAACTTGATAGGTACCAAGTGCCCTTTCACTACCTGAAAATATGTTGTCGTACAAAATAGGTTTTCTTATCGGTTGGTAAAAAGTTAGGTTTGATCCAGTAAATTAGCACTAACGTTATGTTCAGCTCTTTCATAAGGAATACAATAGTTTTTATTCTGATTTTTGAATCCAGAAGCGAAGCGATTAGATTCTTTCCTGAACAACATTAATAGTAAAGGCACTTCTAAAAACACTACTTAGGGCGCTGGCTTTTCCTTTTACCCAGCTACAACGCCTACCTGTCGTGCCTTGGCAGGCAGGTTGTCAAAATACTCATTTAGCGCTGCTACAATCCGTTTTTGAGGCCTCGTTTCTGAAAAAAAGTTACTGCGCCTGCCTGCCGGCAAAAGCAGACTATCATTCCAAACTGGATTAGTACTCATGCCGTAAAATACACACCAGCTATTACAAAAAAAATGAGCCTGTGCGAACACAAAACCCATTTTTCAGCTATTTAATTACAACTTTTAGAACTTAAAATTAAGTTTAGTGAAGATGCGCGTGCCATCAATACCAAACTGTGTTGTCTGCCACGGGTACTTAAATCTGCCTACAAAATCCAGATTCCGATCTTGAGGGATTCCGCCAGTGTCGCTATACGCCTCAGCAAAAGTGTCCGGATAGACATTGAACAGATTGTTTGCGCCAATTGTAAAATTTATCTTCTCCGTTATTTCGTATGAAAAACTTAGATCGGTAAGCAGTTTACCTCCATATACAGCATCATTGATAGGATTACTGGGATGCTTATACTCTACTTTTCCATAATTTAAAAAGGATAGATTGGTAGAAAAACGTTCCAGCGCATAATTAATCGAGGCTATGATTTTTTGTCTTGGCCTCCAGGTCTCCACACGTGATATATCCTCCCGTGAGAAAAGCGCATCACCAAGATCGTTCTGCTCGATAAAGCTCGGAAAGTTCAGATCAGTCACTTCGGTCTTATTGAAATTTGCTGCGACACTACCGCTCAGGTTACCGGCGCCCAGCGCAATATTGTCATAAGTGAAAACGATATCAATACCGCGTGTACGAGTATTTATCGCATTTAAAAAGAATCCTGCAGAGCCAACATTAACTCTTGATAAGGTTTGATCAATAGGGTTAGATGGATCACCCGTTGGCGTAACCTGCCCAGAGAGCACGATGCGATCATCTACATCGATCTGAAAAGCATCAACGGTAATGCCCATATTGCGGCTAATGCGGTAGGTAAGCCCAGCGCCAATATTAAAAGACGTCTCTGCATCAAGTTCTGGTATCCCGAGGGCGCGTAGCGCAGGATCAGAGTTGTTGAGTATCCCATTCTGTTGAATGCCATTTTCTGTAAGTGTCGTAGTCAGTGCAGTATAATAGAGCTGGTGCAATGCAGGCACCCTAAAACCACTGCTCAAGGAACCCCTGATACTTAATTTGTCATCAAGAAATTTATAGCGTGAATTGATCTTCCAACTTAAATTAGTGCCAAAATCGCTATAATCCTCAAAACGGAGGGCACCACCTATCAGGAAATCTTCGGTAAAATCTGCTGTAATATCAGTATAAACACCAAAATTACTACGGTAATCATCTGATGCATTTTCTGGTTTGAAACCACCAAAGGATTCAGATCCCGTTCGGTCTGTGGGATCGTCTGGAGTAGCGTCCCCGTAAGAAGCAAATTCGCCCTCTTCGGTCACAAAACGTTCTGTTCTGTGCTCTGCACCAAAAGCTACCGTCAATGCATTTACACCAGCGTTTTCGAACGTGCGCACAATGTCAAGGTTATTTACCACATTACTGAACTGATGTGCACCATTGTAAAAATCAGAGGGGCTTGCGGCACCAAAAATTGGTTGAACGAATTATTGATGTAGTAGTCAATACGGTTTTTGCCCAAAGTAGAGCTAAGGATCTGTTCAGAAATAAAGTGACCGAATTATAGGCAGTTATTTTGTTCATCAACAAGGCGAAA
>JBDNGW010000622.1:0-1180 GCA_041689735.1 Leeuwenhoekiella sp.
CCATTATTACGGCCATAGCCACCATATTGTGCATGCAGTTCACTTATGCCCAGTACACATAAAAATGCTAAAACTATAATTTTTCTCATAGTGGGTTGATTTAATGCAAAGTTAAGGATTAACCGGTTGCAATATTCGTGTAAATGGAAACAAATTTTATACCGTTAATACGGAATGGAATAAGTGGTAGGGTATTTTATGATTCTTGCTTTTGCCAAATGTGAAAATAAAACAGCGGTATGAATAAAATAAACTACCTCGGGACAAGCCTGATTTTGCCGGTTAGGCAGGTCCGCGAAGTATGGTTCAGAAATCAATTGAAAATTTCGACCCAAAAGATCGGCAATTAAAGCCCACTGGTGGACTTCAAGAAAAAGGTTGTACACCCAATTTCTGTAAGGTTGCACCACGGCGGAGTTTTCCGTTTTCGGTACGATCAAAATTTGCAATAAAATAAACCGCTTTTGGGATTTCATATTTGTCAAGAACGGAAAAATCAAGGTCTACCCAATTTACGCTATCGCTTTCAACGATGAGGATCAATTTTTCGCCAAGGGCGTTGTCGGGTTCACTCGCGATAAAAAAAGGCACATCGAGCTGTGGTGATAATTTGGCCTCGATATGTTCCGGAAACATCTTGATACCCCCGCTATTAATCACATTATCCACACGGCCCAATAGTACGAATTTTTTATAGGAAAGCAGTTCTACCACATCATTAGTGATCACTGGATCTGTACTTACCTTTGGCGCTTTAATGACAAGACAGCCGCGCACATCCTGACTGACGCTCACATTTTTTAAAGCTTTAAATGGTCTAGGATCATTGGTTTCCTTTTTAGGGTTTACGCGGCGTATAGCAATATGCGAAATGGTTTCGGTCATGCCGTAGGTTTCGTAGATTTTGGTCTCTTTATCCTGAACTTTATTTTTCAACGATTCAGAAAAGGCACCACCGCCCACAATAAGTTTAGAAATGAGGTGAAGGCGATTTATACTGTTATCCAACTGAAAGGGGATCATGGCGCAGAAATCGTAGCGCTTGAAAACGGTATCCAACGGATTGGCTTTTGGCGGTACCAGATCAATTTTCCAGCCCAGCACCATAGCCCGTACCAGCATCATTTTACCGCCTATGTAACGCGATGGCAAGCAAAGTAACGCAGTGGTTTTTTCAGGA
>JBDNGW010000623.1:0-6925 GCA_041689735.1 Leeuwenhoekiella sp.
GAACAGAAGTCTGTACAGTAAAACGGCCAAACACCCACTTTTTTGGGATACCAAACCAAAGTTTCGGTCTGTCCAGGCATCACCAATAGTTCTGAATTCTCGGCTCCGATCACGGCAAAGCCATGAGGTACATCATAATCTTGCTCTAAGTTTGTCAAGTGAAAATATACCTTATCACCTACTTTGACACCTTCAATATTATCAGGATTCAGGTGGCTACGGATCATGGTCATATAAACGTGGACTTCCTTGCCCTCGCGCTCTACCTTGACATTAGCATCTGAAGTTGTAGCGTGGGGATGCTTATTCTCGTCGAGTCGATAGATTTTCTTCGATTTCGATTGTATCAATTCCGCAGGCACCATCGTGGCGTAATGGGGTTCCCCAATGGTGGGAAAATCAGAAAGCAGTTCCATTTTTTCGCCGGTAATATCATACAACTGCGCAGATTGAGACACTTCGGGCCCTGTGGGTAGATAACGGTCCTTTGTGATCTTATTCATAGCCAGCAAATATTTGCCCCAAGGCTTTCTGGAGTTTCCGCCAGGGATGCTCAGATGGCCCGGAGAGTAATAAGTTGGCTTGCGATCTAAAATTTCCCAAGTCCCTACTTTCCATTTTACAACTTCCGAAGAGATAAAGAAAGTAGTATAGGCATTGCCTTTGCCGTCGAACTCCGTATGCAATGGTCCAAGGCCGGGCTGTTTTACGGTGCCGCCAAGTACGTCCTCAAAATTGAGGATGGGAATGCCATACGCCTCGCCGTCAAACTTTTCATTCTTAATGGCGTCTAGCATCTTGGTAAAGGAATGCACGGTCAGGTCAGCAGATAGTTTGCCGTTACCTACGATATACTCTCCGGTGGGATCGACATCGACACCGTGGGGAGATTTTGGCGTAGGCAGAAAATAGACCAGACCTGGTAGTGTAGATGCATCAAGCACCCGAACATCGTTTTTAATGGTCGAAGTGGCCATATGTGTATCTTCATCGTATACATTATGGGCGTAATCTACTTTTTCGGTCGTGAATTTGCCCTCCTTTATGTATTCTTCGGCCTTCTTCCAGTTAACTGCAGCAATAAAATCCTTGTCGTTTTGGGAAGCGTTCACTTCAAGAAGCGTATGCGCCTCTTCGGTATTATAGGTAGTCATAAACACCCAACCATGGGATTTATCCCTGCCCGGATGAACCAGATCATAAGAGAAACCGGGCAGTCTTATCTGAAACGATAGATCCATATTACCGCTTTCTTGATCCACCTTCAAGAAGGAAAGGCTCGCCTTGAAATTTCCCTTATACTCCTTAATGGGCATATCCTTCTGGGGAATAGGTATCGCAAAACGGGTGCCGGCAATTACGTATTCTGTGTTCTCGGTAACAAAGGCGGAACTGTGGTTCCCTGCACTATTGGGGATTTCCATGATCTCGACCGTCTCAAAAGTAGTGAGATCGACCCGGGCCACCCGTGGGGTGTTGTTACCGTTCATAAAAATCCACCGTCCATCAAGCTCCCCATTGGTCTGAGACATGTCGGGGTGATGGGTATCGTCCCAAGGGATAAAACCAAAAGTGGTATTCAACATCGGTTTGGTCTCCTCGTTGTAGCCATAAGCCTTTTCGGGATCCTGAGAAAATACCGGAACCACTTTTAAAAGCCTACCGGAAGGAATGCCGTATACAGCCAACTGGCCGCTGAAACCTCCAGATAGAAAGGCGTAGAACTCATCGTACTTACCGGGTTCCACATATACCCGTTCTGCGGCGTTGGAACTTAATGCCCCGTTGGATGTTTCGCCTTGTTCTTTGCAACCAGCAAAGACCGTGACAAGAGCTATAAACGCAAGGGTTATATAATTGACTTTTTTCATGATTTTTGGTTGTTTATTAATTTAAATACATTGTTTTAAAGAGTTCTGAAATATTCCAGTACCGCCCTCGCTTGATCCTCGGTCAAGTTTTGATTTGCCATGGGGGCTCCGTTGAATTCCTGCAAAAGATCTTTTGCCAAAGGGTCTTCTGTGACCATGCCCTGTGGGTTCAAGATCATGTTCATGACCCATTCTGGACTGCGTCTTTCCAAAACACCTTTGGGCGCGGGTCCAATATATCTTTTGTCAGGTTTATGGCAGGCCAGACACATTTGTTCATAGACCCCTTTTCCTTTAACCGCTAAGGCATCATCTATTTCGGCATCCAAAGTCACGGATGTTATTGGACCGACTCCCTTGTTGTCGAGTTCGATTCTTTGCGATGCGGGTGTTCCCGTATCAGAAGGAGCTTCAACAGTTTTTTCAGTCTTTTCTTGTTGTAGACGAATACCATCCTTTTTCTTTTCTTCCTTTCCCCCACAGGCCATTAGCACTACGGAAAAAAGTATGGCGGCACTTTTATTTGTTAGATTCATTTTAAGATGATTTTAAATTACAAGCCAAAAGTATGGGCTAAATAGGAAGTACAATATGATATTTGTCATGTTTAGGATAAAAAGATATTCTTTCATCTCTAATATTTATGTTGGAATAGTGAAATGATAAAACCTTGACCACATAAAATTTGATAACAAAAAAAGGGAGTCTTCTTTTAAAATTCCACTTCGTTTCCGGATCTTACACATAATAAATAACCCACCTGTCAATTTTTAGGTACCCAAAATATTGATATGATCTGAAAGAGCTATTCCTTACCCTTACGAATTAGAAGCGACTATTTTAATTAGGTTTGATCTATTGCTGGCATCGGCATCATGCCTATCATAAATAAAAGTAGTACTACGGAAGTTGAATTATATCAAGATGCTTTTTTTTTGAAATTTACCAAATCTATGGACGAGGGAATTCATAGCCCAGATCATAAAATGTTAGTATATGGCAGCTCCTCCAACAACGTATTATGATAAGAATTATGGTAAATGCAATTGGAATTAGTTCAGATAAGTCTTCAATAGATGATCAGAATGAATAGGTATCCAAAACAACGATCATTGTATATAATGGATAATTTTGTTCTTTATTTTGATAATCAGAATGACAAAAAGGTAAAGTATTCAGCAGAAAGAATTCTTCTATGTGTAAGGATGCTAAAAATATAACTGATTTGACCGTATCTTGAAGATTATAAATAGACTTTGATAATGATATAAACAGCTAGATATTGACTAAATGTTCTATAATCCATAACCTTGATGACGTGAAATTAAGAGATGGCATAATGAGTAAATGCCCTACCTGTACTACTAAAAAGTAATCGTAAAATTTAATTCGGATAAGATTGTCCGAATTAAAAAATAAAGCTATCTTTGTAATCATATTAAAGCAATGTAAATGTTTTCAAAAGCATGTGAATACGGTATTAGGGCGACAACTTATATAGCCATGCAATCGTTGAAGAATAGAAGGGTAAGCCTAAAGGAAATTGCTGAAGAGATAGATTCTCCGGCAGCCTTTACTGCAAAGATTCTGCAAATCTTATCCAAAAATAATATCGTTGATTCTATAAAAGGTGCTTATGGAGGTTTTGAAATAACCAGCACACAGATCCATACATTAAAACTCAGCGAAATCGTCAACGCCATAGATGGCGACACAATATATGCAGGCTGTGGATTGGGCCTTAAAGAATGTAATGCCGACAAACCTTGTCCCGTACACGACAAATTTGTAGATATACGTAATGATTTAAAACAAATGCTCGAAAATACTAATCTCTATGAAATGACGACTGGTCTTGAAGTGGGATTGACCTATTTAAAACGCTAAAAAATTTGATCTTAATTCGGACAAATTTGTCCTATTAATTTAGAGATTTAATTATAAAGACTAAAAATATCCGCAACGCAAAACTTCCCAGTGTTTCGGCGGTATAGGGAAAAAAGGCAAATCGCAAATAAAAAACCATGAAAATATCTAATAAACCGGAAATGACCCCACTAACAATGGGCAATATCTTTAAAGTTCTGCAAGTAGAAGGTTCGAAAGGAATGAAAATGCCCCCGCATCACAGTACTCAAGAAGCAGTCATAGTGGTACAAAAAGGAGAGGCACTTTTGCAAATGCCAGATGGCGAACATCTCTTAGAAGCAGGAGATAGTTTTATCATTCCAGCCAAAAAAGAACATTCCCTGAGCATTTTAAAAGACCTAAAAGCATTAGCCATAATGGCCGTAGAATCTGAAATCATTTTTATATAAACAACATCATGGAACATACTTTGGAAAAAACAATAGGACAAATGGTAGCGGAGGACTATCGTATCGCACAGGTTTTTAAGAACCATAAAATCGATTTTTGTTGCAAAGGAAACCGTAGCATTGAGCAGGTCGCCGAAAACAATAATCTTAATATAGATGTGCTACTTGAGGAAATAGACGACCTACAAACAGAGACCAATAGCAATAATACCGATTTTAAATCGTGGCCATTGGACCTGCTCGCCGATTACATTGAGAAAAAACACCACGGTTATGTGGAAGCGCAAATTCCCATTCTAAAACAGTACCTGCACAAATTATGCAAGGTACATGGCAAACGCCATTCCGAGCTTTTTGAAATTACCGAGCATTTTAATACTTCAGCCGGTGAACTGTCGATGCATATGAAAAAAGAAGAATTGAACCTCTTTCCCTGGATCCGCAAAATGGTAAAAGCCGGTCAGTTGAATCAGCCTCTTGATAAACCACGTTTTGATACGGTCAAAAATCCAATAGGTGCAATGATGCAAGAACACGAGAACGAGGGCGAAAGGTTCAGATTGATAGCTGAACTTAGCAATGATTATACTCCGCCAGCAGATGCCTGCAATACTTACCGTGTAGCGTTCTCGTTGCTCAAGGAATTCGAGGAAGACCTGCACCAGCATATCCATCTAGAAAACAATATTTTGTTTCCCAAAGCCGAGGTTCTAGAGCAAAAATTCATTTCGTAACTGCTTATGAAAACCAAGCCCATAAAACGGAACAAAGCATTGCAGGGAGTGAGCCGTGAACATCATCACGGCCTACTGCTTTGCTGGAAAATCCGAACCGGTTTCTCAAAATCAATATCTGAAGTGCGCATCAAAGAATATGCTGACTGGTTTTATAACAACCATTTGATTCCCCATTTCGAACTGGAGGAAAACCATATTTTTCCCATTTTAGGGAATACAAATGAACTAGTCAAAAAAGCCCTTTCCCAGCATAAAAGACTACATCGGCTTTTTAACGAGATCGCTGCTCCATCAAAATCGCTAAGCCTTATCGAGGAAGAACTCGAGCAGCATATCCGCTTTGAAGAGCGGACTCTTTTCAACGAAATACAAAAAACAGCAACAGATAAACAATTCTTGATAATTTCAAAAATTCATAACGATGAAAAATTCAATGACAATACCGATGACCCATTCTGGGTCTGAAAAAAGAGTAAACGGACTCTTAAAATGGTACAACGGTCTATTGGCCGAATTTAAAAAGCAACAAATAGGTTATGCCTCGATTGCTATATTGGGTCAAAGTTGTACAGGATCAGCAGCAGTGATGTTTTTACTTATGAACGATATGACCACAGCGGTCAAAATGATTTTTGTTTTTTTGATCACTGTTTTTTGTATGGGCTTTAATGCAGCAGTATTGGCACAAATGAATGCCAAAATAACATTTAACCTACTTATATTAAGTGTGGTATTCAGTGGTGCCATTATCATTGCCAATTTCTTTTAAGGCTTTTAAAATAAGTTTTGTATTAACCATTCAATAAAGTCATCCACTTTATTTGATCACTGTTTTAATATGCCCAATTCCCAATCTTAATCTAAAAGATATTTTAAGTTGAAGACCAAAATATTGTAAAATCAAATCCAATACATTGGTCTGAAGATGTCAGAGCTTGTTTGAAGTATAATTTTAATTACTTTAAACAAGCTCTTTGATTTTAAGTATTTCTTATAAATATCCTTTTCTTGTAATTCGAGTATTTTTAGTATCGCTTTAATTCATAATATCTTCCCCAATTAAAAAATATTTAAATGATAATTTGTTCTTTTGAAGAAGTTATTGTTCTGTTGTGAAAAAAAGTTAGATTGATATAACATTATTTTAGCGTCCTATGCGTCAACAAGCTAATTATATCAATTATTGTAGAATGTAGAAACTTAGAAAATACTTATATCTTAAAATGGAAACCTTTAAAAGCAACATATCCGGATCCGAGTTTCCGATTTCAGAAAAATAACTGCAACACATCTTAGAGAATCCATTTATAAATTAATAACGGCTGAAAATCATGAATTTAATAGGGACAGCCTGCTTTCTATCCCAGAGTTAAACCATTTCAGACAAAAATACCTGGAAACATATCTTATAAAAGAGATCGGCGAACTATCACAATTAGAGAATGAGGTGCTTGAAAGCATTACAAATAAAGAGCTTATAACGGTAGGCACAATAGGCGATATAGATAATGGTGCAAACACTTTGGGACAAAGACTTGCCGATAGGGTCGCCTCATTTGGAGGAAGTTGGAAATTTATTATTCTTTTTTCGATAATTATCTTTATTTGGATAATCATAAACATCATGTTTCTAGCCGACAAGGGTTTTGATCCTTATCCCTTCATTCTTCTTAACCTTATTCTTTCCTGTCTTGCCGCATTGCAGGCTCCTGTTATCATGATGAGCCAGAACCGGCAGGAAGAAAAAGATAGGGAAAGGTCGCAACAGGATTATATGATCAACCTAAAGACGGAACTTGAAATAAGGATATTGCATGAAAAACTGGACCATCTTATCATCCAACAGCAACAGGAGCTACTAATACCATTTAGTCTTTAAAAACACTGGAAAAAGCATTCAAGTAAAAGTCATATCCGGTAACGGATTTAATAATTTGATTTTCAGCGCTTTCAATCAGTTCCTCTATTTTAATCTCCAAAGACTCCAGGTCCTCATGGA
>JBDNGW010000624.1:0-2699 GCA_041689735.1 Leeuwenhoekiella sp.
AAGTTGATAAATGAAATAAATGACTGGACGGAAAACCGAAATGAGGTAAAGAAAAAAATATATTGGAAGTTCACAAAGCAAGATGCTGATGAGAAATTGGCTAAACATTATGTTGCATAATTAACTTGACGCTACACTAGACTCCTTCTTCCCCATAACCGTGGGTACGGCCAAAACCGGTGTCCATCCCCGCAAGGGTCTGTATCTCCAGTGCAATATGCTCTATCACATGTCCCATCCAAGTGCCCTTATCAACCCTATAAAAAAAACCGCCCTCCACACCTTCAGAACAGCGGTGCTTGTAAAGACCCGGCAATAGGCTCTTGATGCGTTCCCCAAAACCCGATATTTTATCACTGGGGTAGTTTTCCATTTTTTCCATATCAAGCACCATTACTATAAGCTTAGGTCTTCTTATAGACCAGTAATTGGGCCCGCGCATGGCATTGATTTCACGTATTTTCATAAAGTAAAGATGATATGTTGGTTGATGTTTCCAATAAAAATAGGCTATTTCCCATAAACATAGTGTTATTTTTGCATCTTCAAATCATATTTACAATGAGTGTACACGGAACTTTAATTCCCATAGGTGGAAACGAGAACAAGGGGATCGCCACAAAAGAGATCTATAACACTGAAAAAATTGAAGATAGTGTATTGGCGCGTATTGTGAGCGAGAGTGGCGGCCGGGACGCTATGATCGTGATCATTCCCACAGCGTCCAGCATACCAGATCTGGTGATCCAAAATTATCTGGATGCCTTTGCAGAACTCTATTGCAGCAACGTCAAGGTCGCCAATATAAGAAAACGGGAAGATTCTGAAAAACCTGAATTTATTGCACTTGTAGAAGAGGCCGATTGTATCCTCTTCAGTGGTGGAAACCAGTCTGAGATTACCCAAAAAATAGGTGGAACCAAATTCCATGATATATTAAAGAGCCGCTATGAGAATGACGGTCTCGTGATCGCTGGCACCAGTGCAGGTGCGATGTGCATGTCTCGCGAGATGATTACCGGCGGCAAAAGCAAGGAGGCTTTTTTAAAAGGCGCCGTGGGCTTGAGCAAGGGCATGTCCTTTATCCCCAACCTTATTATCGATTCGCATTTTATACGCCGCGGGCGTTTTGGCCGTCTGGCCGAAGCGGTTGCCCATTTTCCAAATCTGATAGGCGTGGGCCTTGCTGAAAATACCGGGCTCGTGATAAAAAACTGTAATGTCGTCGAAGTGATAGGCAGCGGTATGGTCATTGTTTTTGACCCCAGTTCCCTTTCTCACAACACAGAAAGCCTGGTTAAAAAGAAAGAGCCTATGTCTATAACAAACTTAAAAACACATATCCTCTCTAAGAGGGACACCTTTAACATCAATGAGCACCAGGTAGAAATAGTACATGTTGAAAAGCCTAAAATAGTGGCTTGAATTACTTAATAGCTGCTTATTACGTTTTTAGAAAAGAGAAGAGAGAAGGGAATAGAGAAAATAGAGAAGAGAACATAGATTAAAGAGCAAAGAGTGAAAAATAGGAAGAAATTAAGATATATATTGCCATTTTCCCTTTTGTCCCATAAATTGTATACGTTGCCTCGGTAATCAAAACACTGAAACTTTTGCAAAAATTTACTTTTCTACTCCTTTTCTGCGGAATTACCTTCGTTAATCAAGCCCAAAATGCAAGTGTCGAGAAATCCGTTTCCGGAATACAAACCGGACTTCTCGGAATCTGGTTCCACAACGAATCAAGATTATCAAATACTATTGCGCTGCGCAGCGAGATTGGTTTTGATGCTGGGATCTGGGGCGGCGCTTTTTATGACAGAACAGGCTATGCAGCCACTCCAGTCCTGACGGCATCGCCACGCTGGTATTATAACTTAAATCGGCGCGCACGAAAATCAAAACGCATCAACGGCAACAGCGCAAATTTCATTGCTCTAAAAACAAGTTTCCGTCCCGATTGGTTTGTTATTTCCAATTATGACAATGTAAGTTATGCCAGTACTATTTCCATCGTGCCCACTTGGGGAATCCGCAGAAATATTGGCAGTCATTTTAACTATGAAGCAGGAATAGGCGTAGGCTATGTCTATTATTTTGCCAAGCAAGCGGGATATCGGGAAAATGAAGGTCAAACAGCTCTGAATTTACATGTAAGGATTGGTTATAGATTCTGATTTTTTGGAACGTTCCATCGCGATTTGCTCAATTGCTCCTTCTTTGTTCATCATCGTTTCCAAAATCTCTATTTTCTACGTTTACTTTTTTGTTTCCAAAATCACAGGAAAGGGAAATTCTAACATTTCTAGAACTTTCATTTTGTCTGTAAATTTGCTCAATACCATTTACGGTAGAAACATAATTGTTTAAACTTGCCGTGTTAAAAACATCACTGAATAATAAGGACATTTTGAGATTATTTTCAAAGCTATGCTGTACCCCAAAAGACAAATCAAACATTTCGCCAACACTAAACAAACCTCTGTTGTGTTACGAACTGTAATAAGAATTTAGTTGAAGTTTAGTTTTTTCACTTAAAGAAAATGTATTGTTCGATGTTAAGTAGTGTCAGCAAGAAAACTACCTGTTTTTTCAAAATCGGCTTAAATTCTTTCTGAATTTTTCTCAAAAAAACTGTAAAAGATATTTCTTGCTGATTAAATTCCTTACCAAATTGGAATTTTACGTGTCAATCTAGA
>JBDNGW010000625.1:0-9516 GCA_041689735.1 Leeuwenhoekiella sp.
ATGATGTATTCCTAAAAGCCCTTTTTTAGCATTACTGATTGTTCTATTTACCCAAGGGAAAACTTTTGCCGATTTGGTTTTGTTGGGTTCTACTACAACGTAGTGAAACTAATCACGTAATTACCCATAATTCATAATACTTGATTATTTTAGTGATGAATACATTGTTGCTACACTAGAGTCTAATATGAATTCTAATTTCATATAAATTATTAATTAAGTGTCCAATTCAATTTTTTCATTTTTTTTCTTCATTGCAAGGAAAAACAGAACAGTTAATGCTGTTGAAATAAAAATTCCAACTACATCTGATGTTATTATATCAAGGTCAAAACCTATGGTCGGATCGTAAAAAAGATAAGATCCAAGAACGGATGTTATAAAAAAGGCCGGTGCCAAGGCAACAATATAAAAAGTTTTCATTTTGTATAAATAAACAGCAGCAATCCATAAGGCAATGGCTGCAATACATTGATTTGCCCAAGAAAAATATCTCCATAGTATTTGAAAATCCAACTTGGTGAGAATAAAAGCAACCACAAAAAGCGGTATGGCAATTATAAACCGATTTCTTAAAGCTTTCTGATTAATTTTTAGGTAATCTGCAATGATCATTCGCGCCGCCCTGAAGGAAGTGTCCCCAGAGGTTATTGGCAAAACAATAACGCCCAAGATAGCGATCGTTCCACCAATAGTTCCCAAGAATACCGTAGCGACTTCATTTACAACGGCTGCAGGCCCCCCGCTCTCGAGCAATGCTGCCAGACCCTGTTCATCGGTAAGGCTCATCGCAGCTGCGGCCCATATCATGGCTATGATCCCTTCAACAATCATCATACCGTAAAATATTTTTCTTCCATCTTTTTCATTCTTGATGGTTCTTGAAATTATCGGGGACTGGGTCGCATGAAAACCAGACAGGGCACCGCAGGAGATAGTCAAGAATATTACCGGGTAGAAAGGAATATCCTGGGGGTGCAGGTTCTCAAGGGTCAGCTCAGGAATCGGTTTGCCAGAAATGAACATTGCGATACCGATGCCCAAAGCGCTAATCAACAATAAAAAGCCCAAAACCGGATAAATTTTCCCAATAATCTTATCGATGGGCAACATAGTGGCGATGATATAGTAGAACAAAATAGCAAGCACGATTATGGTAAGGACATCAAGGTCACTACCGATAAGATCATTTATCATTTGTGCCGGTGCTGAAATAAAGACCGTACCAACCAAAAGTAGCAGCAAGACGGTTAAAAAGTTCACGATGTGGCTAAATGACCTTCCCAAGAACCTCGAGGCCAGGGCGGGCAAATGGGCGCCGCCATATCTCACGGAGATCATTCCGGTCAGGTAATCATGAACGGCCCCAGCAAAAATAGACCCAACAACGATCCAAATGAAGGCTATCGGACCGTAAAGAGCTCCTAAAATGGGGCCAAAAATAGGACCAACACCAGCAATGTTCAAAATTTGAATAAAAGAATTTCTATTACTATTCATAGGAATAAAATCCACTCCATCTGCGAGGGTATATGCAGGAGTGATCCTATTACTATCCGGCTTAAAGATCTTCTCAACAAATTTTCCGTAAAAAATATATCCTAATAATAGTAGAACAATAGATGTGATAAATGTAATCATAATTTATAATAAAATGAGTCGTCTTTCAATAGGGAACATCACTATGTTGCGCTATTAAAAACATAGGTATTGTTAAAATAGTATTGTAATTCATTGTTAGCTTCAACATCAGCAATTTCAATATTTTTTCCATCGTGTGCTTGTGGCGAGGGACGAAATTGCAGAAGTTTTTCAAGTAATTCGAACAAAAACCGTTGATAATCAAATCTTTGATCTTACTACGGCATCCACTCTAGGGCAAAAATAAATCTCTCCTTTAATTGAACTGTTAAAATTTAAAATCTACAATCTTCATAGAATCATTGTTTCTTCCTATAAGTAATGCTTTATTACCTTTATTACCGATTTGAATAATTGAAGCTCCGCGAACATCACCTCGAACATATAAACCCGATTCTTTTGAGTTAATAACTTTGAACTTTCCGTCTCCCTTAGATTCTAAATAATGTCCATAACTGGCATCGTTCCTTGGAGTTTCCACTTCCGAGCCATATAGATTACCAAGAAGAATTAGATCTTTTTTTCCATTATCGTTAATGTCCACTGGCAGGATTTTATTTATGGAAGAAATTTGTACTTCATTTGGCAGGGGTCTAAATTCAAATCGTTCGTTATCCTTATTTTCCAAAATACAATTTGCAAAATTCGTAGCAGCCCTATGAATGGAATTATCTAGGGACTCTCCATAAACTTCCTGTAGAGTTGCTTTTGCAAAGGCATCGTAGGTCTTGAACTTCTTCTTTACAAAGGGCATTTGATTAGAAGTACATTCCCTACCCCGTAAGGGATATAAGGTGCTATCCTGCTCGTAGCCCAATACAATATCATTGGAATTGTTTGTATCAAAATCATTTAAATAAAGATGAAAAGGTGCTTCGGCAGAAGCTTTATACTTATAATTTAGTCCAAGATTTCCAGCGATCAAATCTAAATCCCCATCGTTGTCAATGTCATCACAGGCCAATCCGAACCACCAACCTACTTCTTTTTTCAGACCGAATTTTTCGGACTCGTCTATGAATTTTCCATTGGAGTCCTTGAAAATTTCGATGCTGCCCCATTCTTGGGCAATAATAAGTTCCAGCGAATTGTCGGAATCAATATCTACCCATAGCGCATCGGTTACCATACCGTGTTCCAGTAAATCTGGAATTTTGGATTCGGTAATATCAACAAATTCGATATGGTTCTTGTTGGAAATATTTTCCAGTAAATAACTTTTGGATGGAAGACCGTAGTTCATGGGCTTTACACGTGAACCTACAAAGAGATCTAAATCACCGTCTTCATCAAAATCTCCTGCTGAAACTGCCAGTCCACTAGTGACAATATTGGGAAGTGCTTTTGATACTCTGTCAAAATCACCAGTTCCATCGTTTGCATAAAATCGGTCTTGATAATAGGGGTTACCTGCTTCCTTTTCATTTCCACCGCTGACAACATATAAATCTTGATCCCCGTCGTTATCGGCGTCTAGGAACAATGCTCCCGTATCTTCATGCGTTCGGTCGCTTTCAAACGCCTTTATTCTTTTTCTATTAAATTTTCCTGAAACTGATTGAATAAACAATGCCCCCTCTTGACCCATGGCTCCACCTATAAAAAAGTCCTCGAGCCCGTCGTTGTTTACATCGGCAACGGTCAATGCCGGGCCGAACTCCGACATCTTATGGGGAATCAGGGACTCCTTATCAAAATCATTGTAGTCGTTTTCTAGATGCTTGAACTGTAGACCACTACTTTCGGTGATGTCCTGAAAATTATAGTTGGCAAATACATCCTTCCCACCCTCTTCGGATGGTGCATAAACAATTTTAAAATTTTGATTTGGAGTGATGTCCCGTACAACTTGTAATTTTCCATCAGGCCAAAATACCCTAATCGAATCTATTTTGGTCGCTTCACCCAATCCGAAATGGACGGGCACGGCCATGGCGGATTGAAATCCTCTTGTAAAATAATTTTCGCCAACATATTGCTTATCGTTGGCAGTCAACTCTACCCTAGCTCCCAAACCATCGATGTTACCTTCAGGTCCTTTAAGCGTAATATCTAAAAACGATGCTTTACGTGTATTATTTTTATATAATAGGGCAAAATCATCGGTATTGTTCACCACTATGTCCAAATCACCGTCGTTGTCAAAATCTGCATATGCTGCTCCATTGGAATAAGTGACTGGTTGGTCAAAATCCAATTTCTCAAAATTAAGATTTCCCTTGTTTAAATAAAAATAGTTTTCCTTGCCTCTCTCGGGAAGCTTTTCCAGCAGGTCGTCAACATGTTTTTCCAAATTGACTTCGTTCTTTCTAACTCCTTCTTGGTATTTTTTTTCCAGATAAATCAAAAAATCATTATTTCGAAAATCCCTTTTGATTCCATTGGAAACGAATAGGTCGCGATTACCGTCGTTGTCCATGTCAAAAAGTAATGGTGCCCAACTCCAATCGGTACTGGATATTCCAGTCAATTGGGCTATATCGGAAAAAACAGGGGTTTGCGTTCCTGGGAGATTGCCGTTATTCAGTTGCAGGGCATTGTACATGTATTGTCGATGTAAACCCAAGTTTTCTATCCTATAAAAATCTGCTACATTCATGCCGCTCATACTCGTTTTTTGGGTATAGTTGTCCTCGGCCATCATATCCAACGAGATGATATCCAAAAGTCCGTCATTATTTATATCCGCAATATCGCTTCCCATGGAAAATGTGGATATATGGTTGAAAGATTTTAATGAACTTTCTGTAAATGTGCCGTCCTGATTGTTGAGATAAAGGTGGTCTTTTTCATAATAATCATTGCTTGTATAGACATCCGGCCAACCATCATTGTTAACATCCCCAATGGAAACCGCAAGACCAAAACCTATGTTATTACTTATAATTCCGGCTTCTTCACTCACATTCACAAATTTTCCGCTATCATTACGGAACAGTTTTTCACCGATCCTATCGGATTTACCCTGTTGTATCTCCGCCACTTCGTCAATTTCATAGATTTCGATGTTGTGGTTGATCAAGAACATATCCAGGTCGCCGTCACGGTCGTAATCGAAAAAACTGGCTTGTGTAGAATAATATGGAAGATCCAAACCGTAGGAAGCAGCATCTTCCTCGAAAAGAGGTACATTGTCGTTATCTACCCCCTTATTGATAAGCAATTCATTTCTCAGGGATTCTTCGGTCTCAAACCGTCCGGATTTTAGGATGTAGATGTCTTTAAGACCATCATTGTTGATGTCAATGACCGTAACCCCAGTTGGGAAACCTCCGTTGCCCTGGGCATTTGCTTTTACACTTACATTTTTGAATTTCAATTCGTCTTTGTTCAGATAGAGCTTATTCGTGCGAAGATTACTTATAAAATAAATATCCTGCAGCCCATCATTGTTAAAATCGGCAACGGCCAATCCTCCCCCATTATAAAAATATTCATAGTAGAATCCATTCATGGTGGTGGTCTCCTCCAATTTGTTATTGAAATTAAGCCCTGTTTTTTCCATGCCTAGGACGGTAAATAATTGACCGGTTTCAAGGTTTTCTTCAGCAGTATCTTTTTCTGAACATGAAGAGAGCAACAATCCTAATACCAAGATAAAATTTTTAAAATAGTACAATTCGGATGGATATATCATATTTTTGTAGATATTTTTGTATTTCGGGAGGTATAAAACCATAATAGCAAGCTTATGCAAAATGTCCTCAGTGCCTCGCCCAAATATGTTATGTTTTTGAATAATTCAAACCCTTCGGATACCACAAGATATAGGAGATATAGACCGTCGTCATGAAAAAGGCTGGGAACAGAGTTACCCAATAGGCCTTGTTTTCATAGATAAGGTATACCGTAGTCATCCATAGCACTACTGTGGCTATGGTTCGCTGCTCTAGGCGAAATAGCGCTAGAGGATGCCCAAATTGATTTGGGTAAGATCAAAGACAATAATAAACAAAAGAAAACTTACAAGAAGGCTGTTTCCTGTTTTTTTTCTGATCTGACTTGAAGAGGTCCAATAAAATTAAGCGTACCGAACGAAAAGCACTATCTTCCGATGTAATCGGTGCCGCGGCAAGACCTAACAAAACCAGTATCCCGCCAATACCTCCTAGCATGTTGAGCGATATCTCTTTCGCCGCCCAGGCCGCATTGTTATCGTTGACCATCATGGTTACGTTCAGTTCGGTCACGTTGAAAAAGCCATTGTGTCTTACGGAAAGCATTCCCGACAGGTAATTGTGGACACCACATGCGAAAATACTTCCGAGTACGATCCATAAAAAAGCGGCCGGACCGAACATGGCTCCTGCTATGGCACCGAAAATAGGCCCTAGGCCAGCTATATTAAAGAACTGGATCAAAAAAATCTTCCAAGTGGGCAGGGGAAATAAAATCAACATCGTCTCGTAAACGATATGCTGGCGTTTTGCGGGCTTCTTGCACCCCGAATATCTTTTCCATAAATTTTACGCAAGTAAAGTAACCGAGAATTAGAACGACTATGGAAAAAAGAAATGAAATCATGTAGGTAGGAAGTTTTGGTATTTCTACTAATAATCCTCCAAAAATGATGCGGCAAGGTAGGCATATCTCTCCACATCGGTATTTGAAAAGACGATTAGATTTTTCTTGATCGAGGGGCTTATAGCTTTCCTTCCTGCTAAATATTGCAAATACGTTTTCAGCTGATTCTTGGTCATGGCGTCAAGATGTGTCGAAAGATCCTCTACGACAGGTTCGGGAGCCTTATTTAAATGTTCCAGCAAGAGACTGCGGCTGTTAATATCCACTTGGGCAAAACTGTTCCAAAACGGGGTTTGCAGCTTTTCCGAACTCCAAAACGGGTCCGGCAGGTTCTTTATAATAAATGTTCGCACCAAAGGAATACCAATTTCGAAAATTTTGGCTATTCTTTTGTAGTTTTTCCCATATTGATCTTTCGCTATTTTTTTTAAGGCGAATAGTTGGTAATCGCTATCACTACTATTAAGCATATTCAGCACCATATCTTTATCGAGCAAAGAAAGCGTGTGGTTTTTGATTTCGTCCTTTACCGCTCCGTGCACTAGATGCCATGCCGTATAACAGGAGTATAATGCCCCCGACACTACCGATTCCTTTACCACGGCAATGGTGGCGCCCGCCACCGCATCAACGCCCTCTATTTTTGACCCTTGGGGTTTTTTCACCAAGTCATCTATCTCTTTCCTTTTTAAAATGGAATTATTGTCCATTAAAAGTACATGAAGCTTAAAGTAATCATTAGACGAAAATTCCTCGTGCTCAAATCTAGTCAATGGCAGTTTAAGATAACGATCAAACCCGGCATATTTGCCCAACAGGTTCCAGTATAGTCGAATCTCCATCAACCTGCATTCGCCATCGGCACAGACCGCCGTTGAAATATCGGAACCGTAAAGTACAGGGACGTTTTTAGTATCGACTAACATAAAAACATCTTGTTGCCCCATGGAATCGACCTCAATATATAATGGAGTCCGCTTCTGGTGAAGCTGTTTTTCATAATCCCATTCCATGGTGTAGAATTCCGGTTTTGCCTCCGAATCGGAGAAAGGATTCGGCAAACCGAACTGGGCCGAAGCTACTGCGGCCAGAAAAAATACCATAGTTCCGACGACATGTCTCATTGTTTGGATTTCGGTATTTTCACATTTTTTTGATTCTCTATCAAAGTTAAATATTCTTTCAAATATTCCACATAGATATCCCTAGGGTTTACATCATATTTTTTACAAAGCGAGGCCGCTAACCCGACCGCAGCCCCCATTTGACCAGTAGTGCGCATTACCCTGGGACCGCCCAATCCGACATGGGACGTACTGAAATCCCGTCCTGCCATGAAAAGATTGTTTATATTCTTAGAATACAGGCTTCTGTAGGGAATATAGTACTTGGGGACTTCATAGAAAAGTGCTTCGGATATAAAATCGGGGTTGTTTTCATTTTCCAGTACGGTCTGGTAATGAACGTCCACCTCCCTTTTTTCCATAACAACCGCGTCAGGAAATTTTGTACCTGTTCTGGCATCGTTAAAGGTAAAGATATGGTCACCCACCAGTCTTCTCGATTCACGTTTACCCACTAGATAGGAGACCCATTCCAACTTGCGCTGTGCATTTTCGGGATCTTCCTTGGCATTGCCAAAAGACCCATATATAGCCCTTAGCATATGGTCGCGTATTTCTTCAGCATCCTCTATCTGATGGAGGTCATTGCGACTGAACTCCCATTGCCATTCGCCATTTATCTCTGTGTGTTCCTTGGCCACAGACATTGCCCAAGGGGTTGCAGGAAAATCCTGTTTGGTATTTGTTTCCTTAGAGCCCCACAAGACTGAAGCTCCCATGACCGCGTCATCCGGTTCTTCCGGGCTCCAGAGCTCCCCCCATTCTTCCCATTCCTCTCCATATTTATGGACACTTTCGCGTCCATATGAATATTCAGCTCCAGACCAGTAGCCGATCCACCCATCTCCGGTAGAATCTACGAAGTAAGGTGCAGTAAAGCGCTTTCTTTCCCCAGTTCTGGTTTGCCGGGCATCTACGTATTGAATGGTATCGTTCTTAGCAACCGCGTCATAGGCACGCCAGTTCAAGTACAGATCGATGTTTATATAGCTCTTGACGTTTTTGTCTCTTTTTTCTTGATCCAATTCGGCCTCCACCGATCCGTTGGGATAATGTTCTGTATCCAATTTTCTAAGAATTCGCTCAAAATGACCGTATATACCCAAAGTGTGTACTCGTATCTCGGCACTTGCATTACCTCCAAGAACGGGCCTGTCGTGGATAAGGGCAACTCTTAACCCTTGTTCCGCAGCGGCAATGGATGCTGCGCAGCCGGCAATGCCCCCCCCGACGACCACTAAATCGTAGGATTGTATTTCAACCGGAGCATTGGGTTCCTCTGTAATATTCTTGCGCCATTCTGCCAATTTTTTTGGGGATGAAGGAGGATCCTTTTTACTCGTCGAAAAATAGATGGCATCGCATCTTCCGTTAAAACCCGTAAGGTCTATGAGTTCCAGCTGCGTTATTTTCTTTTTGCTTATTTTGGTTTCGCCCACATATTCCCAACCCCAACCGGAACGTTTTCCAAGTTCCTTTTGCAGAATGGCATTATCGATTTTTAGTTGAAACCTGCCCGGAGCTTCCCATTCGCCGGGCACCCAGTTCATGGTTCGTACCCATATATGGTAATCGCCCGTTTTGGGGAAAAGAACTTGGGTAACGGCATCTTTTACCGGCTCCCCCATGCCATGGGCCATCAGATAGGGTGAGCCCATCTGTTGAACGAATTGGGGATCGATGACCCATCCTCCAGGATCGTCAAAGCTTTCAGCTTCTACCAAGATATCTTGGGCATTACCAAAATTGAAAATGAAAAAAAAGTTAATAGTGAAAAGAAAATATTTCATAGTATTTTTATTAATCATTCATAAATAAACCAAGCTGTGGCTCTGCAATCTTTATCGGCCTTGAGCTGAACCCAATGTGCACTAAAACCTTCGGGAAACTGATATTCTATTTCTTTGCCGGCCTTGAGGTCGAAGGTTTTATAGATCATCGGTTCTTCCAGATAATGGTTTACGTGTATCAAGAGAGTAACCGTTACATCTTTGTCCGCTTTTAATTTAAGGCTTTTTTTATCATAACCGGTCATTAAATATCGGTCCGAAAGTTCACTCGCCTTTACCGAAGTATCTTTCCACGGACCTCCCTGTCCTACTGGTTTTCCAAAGCTCCATAGATCGTCGATACCTCCAAACCAAAGACTTGTCTTACCATCTTCGGTCGTATATACATGGTTCGATTCTTCTGCTCCCTGTTTTATGCCACTAAGCACCAAAAGTCC
>JBDNGW010000626.1:0-2839 GCA_041689735.1 Leeuwenhoekiella sp.
AACTATAAAATGTGCTGAATCGTCTTAAAAAGGATCAATCTCGTAATTGTAATCAACTGAATTTCATTAGGATAAAATATATCAAAAGTTCTTATTTGATCCGGTTTTCCAAGAATTGGACTTTTCGGAGTGGACTCAAATTATAGAAACTTCAAATCTTTTTTTACCTCTAGTAGGCGATGGCCTTGACCTATTACCAGTCTTCACGTATTACATTCTTATGGCAACCTCTTTTGGCTTTGTGGCCTCGTTTTTTTTCTCGTGGTTCACGCGCACCCACGTGGCACCGGAGCATAATACTTCCCGCGTATTAACAGCAGTAATATGCGTCGTTGCGGCAATTTCCTATTTTACCATAAGCATGCATTACAAAACCTATCTGGGCGAAATTGCCGATGGTTCTACCGGTGCTGTGGTAGACTCGCACAGGGCTTTTATAGGTATTGGCCAGTTTAGATATATGGATTGGCTAATAACCACGCCGTTATTACTAATAAAAATGCTAACCGTGCTGCGCATCAACTTTAGCAAAGCACGGAAAATTATCGCCTTGATGATTTTTGGCGATGTGTTTATGATCATTACCGGTTTTATAGGCGAACAACAATTTACTGCCAACGGTGATATTCTTGTATCCTCTCATATGATCTGGGGAGCAATCTCGACCATTGGTTATATTTTGTTACTCTGGGGACTCTATTCCTTATGGAACAGTAATAAGGAGAATGCCCTGCCCGAAGAACGTAAAGCTTTTAAGCTTATGGCACTTACTACCGTAACTTTCTGGGGTGTTTATCCCATAGGCTACATTTTAGAAGCAGTTGTGCCCAGTCTTGATCCTAACTGGCTCCATATTGCCTATTCTGTTGCAGATTTGATAAACAAGGCCGGTATAGGAATAATAGCTTATCTAGTTGGGGCAGATTTGCTTGAAAAACGCATAAATGTTCGCTCTAAAGAGTATGCAGAGAACGTTGGATAAATCCAGTTTGTAAAAACCACAAACAGGTAAATTTACCCATGAATTGATAATTTATTATGAAAAGGCAATAACAGTAAACTAACTGTAATTGCCTTTTTTATTTATAATCCGGGATTGGTTGGTGATCTAAAATATTTAAAAATGGAAGAATACTCCTAATCGTTTAGACCTTGTTTAAACCTTTCTGTCGTGCTTCTGGCAGGTAAGGGTTCAATACAGACTGACTTTCAAATTTCTCAGGTTCTAGCCAAGTATAGAAATTACTGAATTTGGAGATATTCAGCAATTTTAAGACAATGTCATGGTTTACAAAATGTTGTAAATCAGCTAGAAGTCAGCCTGCCTGCCGGAGAAACATAGGTAGGTTTTAACAAGGTCTTTGATCATTGTAATAGCGCTTGTTTTATAAAGTGGTTTATCTTATTTTCTTTCCGTAGAAAGTATAAAAAAACCGCTTTTCAAGGCGGTTTAAGCATTTTCAAACTATCTCAAAACTATTTTCAAGCTTTTAGATGGCTTTTTTATTAAGTCTGTTTTCTGCCAACTCATTAAGTGATTTGTCGCATTTTTCAGCATCTTGATAGGTCTTATGCAGTTTTTTTGCAATGTCATCATGCCCCAGCTCTTTGGCATATCTTGTAACAGTGCCATATCCCGTGATCTCATAATGCGCTATGCGTTGTGCTTCTGCAATGATACCGGCATCCCTAACGGCGGGCTCTGCATCTTCCTTTAAGAAAGATTCTGTTTCTTTAATTAAACCACCCATTGCCTTGCATTCTTCACCGGTGGGTTTAATGCCCAATTCTTCAGTGATCTCTTCCAGGCGTTTTTTATGTTCTTCGGTTTCTTTTAAATGGTCTTTAAAAAGCTGCTTTAATTTTGAATCGTGTACAGCTTCCACCAACTTAGGAATTACTTTCAAATGTTGGGTTTCTGCACTATATAAATCTTTAAGTTGATGTTGGAATAAATCCTCTAAGTTTTTCATTCTATAATTTTTAATTGTTCCATACTAAATTAAACCATACGCTACCGGTAGAGCGTTAAGTAATTGGTAAATAAACAACCAACTGCAATCCAAAGAAATTGTAAAAAGTATTTAATTAACAGTTCAAACCTATTACGTACCGTTTTTGCGCCACTGGTTTTACTTATATTTGAAACCACATAAAAAGGAAATCTAATTTTTTAAATATCAATGCTATGGAAAACTGGCTCTATGCTAACGGAAGTATTTTACTGAAAGTAATTGGTTCATTGCTTGCAATTTTTTCGGTGATTATCCTTATCACGCGCATTTCTGGTTTGCGCACTTTTGCAAAAATGTCAAGTTTTGATTTTGCATCTACTATTGCTATTGGATCCGTTCTGGCAACAGTAGTGATGAATACAAATCAATCGCTACTTAAAGGTGCCGTTGCCCTTGCCGGAATTGTCGCTTTTCAATCCTTTTTTGCATTTATGGTTCGGCGTTCTGATACTTTCAAGAATATATGTACAAATGATCCCATTTTGCTTATGGATAAAGGAAAAATACTTTACGAAAATTTAGCCAGGACTAATGTAGCAGAGGGCGATCTTATAGCCAAACTCCGTGAGGCCAATGTTATTGATTTTTCTGAAGTGCTTGCTGTAGTTCTTGAATCTACCGGTGATATGTCGGTATTGCACACTTCAGAAAATAAGGAACTTATGCCAAAGATTTTAGAAGGGGTCAAGGGCCGTCCAGAATCTTAAGTATCTATTTTTCTATAGAAATCAATGAATAATGCGAATCAAGGGTTAAAAAAAGATAGAAAAACAAGTTCAATTTGTTGAAAAACAACGCATTAAACTTGTTTAAGTCATTGATAT